>JBKJRE010000455.1:0-9177 GCA_046594775.1 Rhizobiaceae bacterium
CACGGTTCTGCTCGCCGCCATCCTCGTCTTCTGCATCGAACTCATCGTGCGCGGTTCGCTGGGGCAGACGCTGGCATTCTTCGGACAGCCCCTCCGCCCGGGCTGGACCACGATCGCCGTATTCGCTCTGCTGATGATTGCCCTGGATGCCCTGCTGGCGCGGCGTCACAACGGCGTTATTCTCCTCGCACCGGCCCTTCTTCTTCTTGCGGCGATAGGTCATCAGAAGTCGCGCTATCTCGGGGATCCACTTTATCCGGCGGATTTCCTTTATTCGCGTCAGATCTTGGAGCTGATGCCGATCCTGATGCGCGAACGGCCCATTGCGGCGCTCATGATCGCTTCGGTAAGCGTCGCGTCGCTTGTTTTGGTTGTGGCGCTCTGGCGCTACTGGCGTCGGCGATTTCCCACAATTCGCATGAGGCTGCGCATCGCCCGGCTTGTCGTTGCCCTGCCCGCTCTGGCCTTCTTCGTGTCGATCATGGATTTCGCCACCTTCTCGTGGACGCGTGACCGGCTGCTGATCATCCCGATTATGTGGGACCAGAAGGAAAACTACGCGTCCAACGGCTTTGCGATCGCGTTTGCGCTGAACGTGCCTATGGCGACCGTTACAGCACCGCCCGGCTACGACGACACGGTTCTGGACGCCATAAGGCCGTCCTCTGGCGCTATTTCCATGCCGGAAGCTAAACCGGACATCATCATTGTCATGAGCGAGTCGTTCTGGGACCCGACATTGCTTCCCGGCACGACAATAACGCCAGACCCGTTGCCCACTGTCCGCGCCGCGCGCTCGGGCTCGATGTTTTCGCCGGAATTCGGGGGCATGACCGCAAATGTGGAATTCGAGGCGCTCACCGGCTTCTCCAACGCCTTTCTGCCGTATGGAAGCATACCCTATCAGCAGTATGTGCGCGGGCCGGTGCCGTCGCTCGCCAGCTTTTTCAGATCGCAAGGCTACGAGACTACAGCGATTCACCCGTTTGAGGGCTGGTTCTGGAACCGCCAACATGTCTACCAGTCCTTCGGCTTCGATCGCTTCCTCAGCATCGAAAAGCTGCCCCCTATGGCGTCACGCGGGCCGCTGGTGTCTGACGATGCGCTGACGGAAGAGATCATCCGGCGCTCTGATGCAACGGAGCGCCCGTTCTTTACATTCGCGGTCAGCCTGCAGGGGCACGGCCCTTATGAGCCGAACCGGTATCGGGATGCCAAGGTGCAGGTGGATTCGATCGCCGGCGAAAAGACGGTTCAGTCGATCCAGTCCTACGCCGAGGGCATCGCCGATGCAGACCGCGGACTCAAACGGCTGATGGACTGGGCAGCCAAGCGCGACCGCCAGACGCTCATCGTCTTCTTCGGAGACCATCTGCCGCCGCTCAACCAGGGCTATACGGAGACAGGGTTTCTCGAGGAACCGGTGCCTGACCGGCGCGAGCCGCCGGAAGCACTGGCAAGGCACCGGGAAACGCCGCTTGTGATCTGGTCCAACAGAACTGGTTCGATGAAAAATCTCGGCGCCATCAGCCCGGCGCTGATTCCTCTCAAGCTCTTCCAGTTGGCCGGCATCACTCACCCCTATTATACCGGCTTCCTCGGTCGCGTGGACACTCGATACAGCGTCATCGAGCGTCATCTTCTCGTGTCGCCTTCCGGCCCGACACCCGACTGGTCGCGGCAAGATCAGGTCGATCCGCTGATCAACGATTTCCGCCTGCTGCAATATGACGCCATATTCGGTCACCAGCGAACGATGCAGCGGTTCTTCCCGAACCTGCCCAGGCCGGCCGGCGTCTAAGGTCAGGACCCTAGCGCGAGAGGGCGCGCTCGCTCGCATTCATCGGTTCACCAACATTGGGATGACCTGTTCCTGAATTGATCAATGCTTGCAGACTGCCGTTGATGTAAGTGTTCCAGCCGTCGGAACAGATATCGAAGCACTCGTAATCGGGCACGAGCCCGACATGCGTGAACCGGACCTCCGTATTGCCGCTTCTTTCGGTGATGTCGAAGACGATATCCGTCCCGGTCCACTCCGTTTCATCCTCGGTGAAGTTGAAGTGGTTTTCCACGACATGCCAGGTGATTTTCCTGGCCGGCACAAGGTCGACGACCTTGATCCTGCAGCGATGCACATCCTTGTAGCGATAGTCGAACGTCTGGCCTGCCTGATCCGTAGGGCCAGAGATTTCCTCCGACCACCATCCCCGCACATTGTTGATGGCTCCAAACACGGCATCCGGTGTGCGATCAACCGTGAAGCTGGTCGTGAAATTTTGTTCGTTCATGCCTTTCTTCCTTTTTTCGGCCAGGACCCGAGCTCTGCTCAGGCCGGAACTCTCTTCTCGTATTCGCTCTTCAGCCGCAGCCAGCCGTCCCAGAAAGGTTTCGGCTCCTTGCCGTTTACACGGGCGACGAGCGTGTCCAGATGCATGTGCCAGCCGGCCGACACATTGAGGAGACTGGCGCGGTCTGGAACCCGGTGATGGATCAGGGTCAACAGCACGTCTGAGCCCTGCGGGGTCAGCTCAAACGATACGCCGCCCTTCGCCCCGGCGCCCCACGTGAAGGCCAGCTTGCGGGGCGGATCGACCTCGGTGATGTGGCTCTTCATGCTGTTCTCGGTGGGGAAACCGTCCGGTCGTTGTCCCGGCGGATCGCTCAATTCGTCGTTGCGCCAGACAAGTTCGAAGGGAGCGCCGACCTTCAGCTTCATATCGCCAGAAGCCAGCCAAGTACGTCGCATGTCGCTCTGGGTAAGATACTTCCAGACACGCTCGACCGGACCAGGCAGCAGGCGCTCGATCTTCAGCGTTGCCGGTTCGATCAGGTCGCCATAGGCGTCGATTGGCGCAAGTTCGTTCATTGACCTTCTCCTTTTTGAGGTGGGGTTTTCGTGTTGGCATCTTCCTCGCGCAGCAGCCGTTCCAGGTCGTCCAGGCGACCGGTCCAGAACCGCTGGTAAAAGCCGAGCCATTGATGCGCGCTGGCCAGCGGTCCGGGTTCGAGCCTGCAGATATGCGTGCGCCCGATCACCTGCCGACGGATCAGCCCCGCATTCTCCAAAGCCTTGATGTGCTTGGAGGCGGCAGCCAGGGAGATATCGAAGGGCTCGGCAAGCTGACTCACCGTGCGATCGCCCTCTGCAAGTTCGTGCAGCATCTGCCGTCGCGTCGCATCGCCGAGCGCGTGGAAGATGGAATTCAACTGAGGTGTCTTTAATTCAACCATATGGTTGAATTTAGAGGCACCGATCCTGATAGTCAACAATATGGTTGAATGTTTTTTCGAATTGAGGATCGCTTGCGGCCCGCCAGATATCCGCTGGGGCTTGCCATCGAAGCGCTTCCGCTATAGAGACCGCCGCAATCTGCCGGTCCTGCTGGGGGCTGAACGGAAGGCCGGAGGTTTCGCAAGATGCCTTCGTGTGAAGCCAAGAGATGCTTCCGCTTCCCGTGTCTCCGCTCTCGACCGTCTCGAATTTGCGCCTTTCTTCTCCTTGAGCGGCCAGTGGCCTCGTCATGGATCGGACAAGTTGCAGAGGCTTTTGCCGCGGGTCCGGACAGATGAGTGAAACGAAAGGCAGAAACTATGGCTCTATACGAACATGTTTTTCTCGCCCGGCAGGATCTGTCGCAGCAGCAGGTTGATGCACTTGTAGAGGGTTACAAGGGCGTCATATCCGCGAATGGCGGCTCGGTCGGTCGGGTCGAGAACTGGGGGCTGAAGTCCCTTACCTACCGGGTCAACAAGAACCGGAAAGCCTACTACACGCTGATGGACCTTGATTGTCCGCCTGCTGCCCTGAACGAGATGGAACGCCAGATGGGTCTTTCCGAAGACGTTCTGCGTTTCATGACCGTCAAGGTCGAGAAGCATGAAGAGGGTGCATCCGCCATGATGCAGAAGCGCGACGAGCGTTCAGATCGTGGCAATTTTGGTGATCGCGACCGCGGTCCGCGCAGCTTCGGCGACCGGGACCGCGGCGATCGCGGCCCGCGCAGCTTCGGCGGCGATCGCGATGGCGGCGGCGACCGTGGTCCGCGCCGTCCCCGTGAAGGCGCTGAAGGAGGACAGGAATAATGGTTGAAGTCAGCAGCACGGCAGCGCCAACGCGCCGCCCGTTTCATCGTCGCCGCAAGACCTGCCCGTTCTCCGGCGCCAATGCTCCGGTCATCGACTACAAGGACGTGCGTCTCCTGCAGCGCTACATATCAGAGCGCGGCAAGATCGTTCCGTCGCGCATCACGGCCGTTTCACAGAAGAAGCAGCGCGAACTCGCCAAGGCGATCAAACGCGCCCGTTTCCTCGCGCTTCTGCCCTATATCGTAAAGTAGCAGCTTTCCGGCACGGGCATTTCCCGTGCCGGACATTCCCGCCGTGACGGGCACGGCGGGGTACAGCGAATCCCGGGTTGGGTCGGAAACGACCCTAACTGCCGAGACAGGCAGGACAGCGACATCGGCGTCAACGCCACCTGCTTCCTGACCTCGTCCTCTGAATCAGCCCATTCGGGCACTGAAAGGAAACGACCATGGAAGTCATTCTTCTCGAACGCATTTCCCGCATTGGCCAGATGGGCGATACCGTCAAGGTCAAGGACGGGTTCGCTCGCAACTTCCTGCTTCCGCAGGGCAAGGCGTTGCGCGCCAACGAATCCAACAAGAAAAAATTCGAAGGCCAGCGCGCCCAGCTCGAAGCACGCAACCTCGAGCGCAAGGCCGAAGCCAGCCAGGTTGCAGAAAAGCTCGACGGCATGTCTTTCATTGCTGTCCGTTCGGCAGGCGAGACCGGCCAGCTTTACGGTTCAGTCTCCACGCGCGACATCGCCGACCTGATCACGGCCGAGGGTTTTTCGATCAACCGCAACCAGATCCAGCTGAACCAGCCGATCAAGGCAATCGGCATCACCAATGTGGCGATCGCGCTGCATCCAGAGGTTGAAGTCACCATTTCGCTCAACATCGCCCGCACCGCGGACGAAGCCGAACGTCAGACCAAGGGCGAGACGCTGACCACCGCGGAGGCGATCTATGGCGAGGACATCAACGAGAACGCGCGTCCCGACGCCTTCTTCGATCCCAACGAGGACGGTGAAGATGGCGAGGATCACGGTGCTGAACTTGAAGCCGGTGGCGAGGCCGAAGGCGAAGACGAACAGGCCTGATCCTGGTTCCTGATCGCTGAATTGAAGCCCGGGCTCCATGCCCGGGCTTTTTTGCAGGCACGGACTCGGATGGCGTCTCGTTCGCCGGCGAATGGCAAAATTCACCCGCCTTTGTGCTTGGACCGACACACTCGAGCCATCTTGGTCCAGCCGGAACTTTTCAAATTCAGAGGAATTGTGCACAATAGGCTTCCGTTCCATTGAATGGGGTGTAGCCATGAACACATTGTTGCAGCGTCTCGTTGCGGGCCTCGTCCGGACAGGAAACCTGACCGTCACGGGTCCGGACGGGAACACTCACACATTCGGCGACGGTTCGGGCGACCCCGTGCACCTAGTCATAAAGACTGTGCGAGCCGAGCGGGCCATTGCCTTCGATCCAATGCTCGCGGCGCCGGAAGCCTACATGGATGGCGAGCTGGATATCACTCAGGGCGATACGCTCGGACTGCTGCGCATCGTCTTCCAGAACATGGGCCCGAATGGCGTCGACGCGGTCTGGACCAGGGCGATTGAAGGGGCGCGCAATGCGTTCCGCCGATTCCATCAGGTGAACACCGCAGCCCGGGCGAAGCGCAATGTGCAGCGCCACTACGACCTGTCGGGCGAATTCTACCGGCTCTTCCTCGACCAGGACATGCAATATTCCTGCGCCTATTTCGAGCAGCCGGATATGACGCTGGAAGAAGCGCAGAGCGCCAAGAAGCGCCACATCGCGGCCAAGCTGAAAATGGGACCCGGTCAGTCGGTGCTCGATATCGGATCGGGCTGGGGCGGGCTGGGCCTCTATCTTGCGCGCACATTCGAGGCTGAGGTTCTGGGGGTGACGCTCTCAAGCGAACAGCACGCGGTCGCCACAGAACGGGCCCAGTCCGAAGGTCTCGACAACCACGTCCATTTCGATATCCGCGACTACCGGGACCTCTCCGAGCGTTTCGACCGGATCGTCTCGGTCGGCATGTTCGAGCATGTCGGGATCAATCACTACCGAACCTTCTTCAACAAATGCGCCACGCTGCTGAAGCCGGACGGCGTCATGCTCTTGCACACCATCGGGCGCAGCGGTCCCCCGGCTGCGACAAGCGCGTTCATCCGCAAGTACATTTTTCCGGGCGGCTACATACCGGCCCTTTCGGAGGTCATGCCCGCCATCGAGAAATCCGGACTCGTCGTCAACGATGTCGAGATGCTCAGGCTCCACTACGCCGATACTCTGAAGCATTGGCGCGAGCGGTTCCTTGCCAATCGTGACAAGGTCGAGCAGATCTATGACGAGCGCTTCTGCCGTATGTGGGACTTCTACCTCGCTGGGTCCGAAGCCGCATTTCGGTGGCAGGATCTTGTGGTGTTCCAGATACAGTTGACGCGCAGCAACGATACCCTGCCGATCACCCGCGGCTACATGGACAAGTGCGAAAAGGCCTTGGCCATGCACGAGCAACCGGCGCGGCAAGCGCAGAAAAAAGCCAAGCCGGCCACCCGCGGGCGCAAGGTCGCCAAGTAGAAGTTGCAGGCGGGTTTAAGTGCCGCGGAGCCGTCTGCGTCGAATATATGCCGCCTATGGCGGCGTTTACGTAACCGCCTCGCTCGGCTGGCTCTGGCTTGCAGGGGGCGTGCGTCCTGACAGACGGGATCTGATTGGCGGATGCATCTGCATCGCCGGCGCGTCCGTCATCCTGTTTGCGCCTCGTGCCGCGTAACTTTGCGCCGCAAGCATCGCAAAGGCTGACATTTTCCTGTTTTGTTCTGATTCATCGGGGGCTAAAATCAACGTTCGATTCGAGTCAACCGTGATTCTTTCCACCGTCCCGCCGGGACTGTGAATCGCGGGCAAGGACGGCGATTGTTCACCCGCCCGCTTCAGACTCTGATACGGCATGGACCGGGTTCGATCGGGGAAGACATGGCAGAGGCAGCGCGAAAATTCGGCGTGGCGGAAACACCGCTTTATCGCGAGGCGCCCAACAATATCGAGGCCGAACAGGCGTTGCTTGGCGCGGTATTGGTCAATAATGACGCGTTCTACCGCGTTTCGGACTTTTTGAAGTCGCAGCATTTCTACGAACCGCTGCACCGCAAGATCTACGAAGTCTCGGCCGAGCTCATCCGAATGGGCAAGATGGCCAATCCCGTGACCATCAAGACGTTCCTGCCGGCCGACGAAAAGGTCGGTGACATGACGGTCGCGCACTATCTGGCAAGACTTGCCGCCGAAGCCGTAAACGTCATCAATGCCGGCGACTATGGCCGCGCAATCTACGACCTCGCCACCCGACGCGCGCTGATCACCGTCGGCGAAGACATGGTCAACATCGCCTATGACGCGCCTGTCGACATGGCGCCGCAGGAGCAGATCGAGGACGCCGAGCGCCGGCTGTTCGAGCTTGCCGAAACCGGCCGCTACGACGGGGGCTTCGAGAGCTTCACCGACGCGGTCAAGACGGCTGTCGACCTGGCCAACGCAGCCTTCATGCGCGACGGGCATTTGTCAGGCGTGGCGACAGGACTGCGCGATCTGGACAAGAAGATGGGCGGCCTGCAGGCGTCGGATCTGATCATCATTGCCGGGCGTCCGGGCATGGGCAAAACCTCGCTCGCCACCAACATCGCCCACAACATCGCGTCTGTTTACGAGCCCGCGCAGCAGGCTGATGGCTCGTTCAAGGCGAAAAATGGCGGCGTCGTCGGTTTCTTCTCGCTCGAAATGTCGTCCGAGCAGCTCGCCACGCGCATCATTTCCGAGCAGACCGAAATACCGTCCTCGAAGATCCGGCGCGGCGAGATCACCGAGACGGATTTCGAAAAACTCGTCGCCTGTTCGCAGATGATGCAGAAAATACCGCTGTTCATCGACCAGACCGGCGGCATCTCGATCGCCCAGCTCGCCGCCCGCGCACGTCGCCTCAAACGCCAGCGCGGCCTCGATGTCATCGTCATCGACTATATCCAGCTGATGCAGGGGTCGTCCGCCAGGGCCTCGCAGAACCGTGTCCAGGAGATCACCGAGATAACCACCGGGCTGAAGGCGCTCGGCAAGGAACTCGGCGTGCCGATCATCGCGCTCTCCCAGCTGTCGCGTCAGGTCGAAAGCCGCGACGACAAGCGCCCGCAACTTTCCGACCTTCGCGAATCGGGATCGATCGAACAGGATGCCGACGTGGTGCTTTTCGTGTTTCGCGAGGAATATTACCTGAAGAACCGCGAGCCCAAGCCCGGCACCCCGGAATATGTGCAATGGGAAAATGACATGAACGCGATGCGCGGCAAGGCGGAAGTCATCGTCGCCAAGCAGCGCCATGGCCCGACCGGCTCGGTCAGCCTCGGCTTCCAGGCCGAGTTCACCCGCTTCTTCGACCTTGCCGAGAGCGACCATCTGCCGGACCGGTTCGAGTAGCGTGCAAGACGTGATCCATTCACCGTTTCTCATTGCCGCCACCCGCCACTGATGGCTAAGCAGCGCGTCCAGTTCATCTGCCAGAGTTGCGGCGCCACGCATCAGCGCTGGGCCGGCAAGTGCGATGCGTGCGGTGAGTGGAACACGCTGGTCGAGGAAGGCACATCGGGCGGCATTGGCGGTGGGCCGCAGAGCCTGCGCTCCTCGCGCAAGGGCCGCGCCGTCGCGCTCACTACTTTGTCGGGACACATCGACGACGCGCCCCGCATTGCTTCCGGCATCGCCGAACTCGACCGCGCCACCGGCGGCGGTTTCGTGCGCGGCTCAGCCATCCTGGTCGGCGGCGACCCAGGCATCGGCAAGTCGACACTGCTGATGCAAGCGGCGGCGGCCCTGGCAAACAAGGGCTATCGCGTCGTCTATGTCTCCGGCGAGGAAGCCGTCGCACAGGTGCGGCTGCGCGCGCAGCGCCTCGGTGCGGAGTCCGCGCCGGTCGAGCTTGCCGCCGAAACCAATGTCGAAGACATTCTGGCGACGATCTCGGAAGGCCGCCGGCCAGACCTCGTGATTCTCGATTCGATCCAGACGCTGTGGACCGATCTGGCTGATTCGG
>JBKJRE010000535.1:0-5760 GCA_046594775.1 Rhizobiaceae bacterium
CTTCATGGTCATGCCCGCCATGATCGGCGGCTTCGGCAACTGGTTCGTGCCCTTGATGATCGGCGCGCCCGACATGGCCTTCCCGCGCATGAACAACATCTCGTTCTGGCTGCTTCCCCCGGCCTTCCTGCTGCTGGTCATGTCGATGTTCTTTGAAGGCCCGGCGGGTGCGCACGGCGTCGGCGGCGGCTGGACCATCTACCCACCACTATCGACGTCCGGACAGCCCGGACCGGCAATGGACTTCGCCATCCTGTCGCTCCACCTCGCCGGTGCGAGTTCGATCCTCGGCGCCGTCAACTTCATCACCACCATCTTCAACATGCGCGCTCCGGGCATGACGCTGCACAAGATGCCGCTCTTTGCCTGGTCGGTGCTCGTCACCGCCTTCCTGCTGCTGCTGTCGCTCCCGGTGCTGGCCGGCGGCATCACCATGCTTTTGACCGACCGCAACTTCGGCACGACCTTCTTCGCGCCCGAGGGCGGTGGCGACCCGGTCCTGTTCCAGCATCTGTTCTGGTTCTTCGGTCACCCGGAGGTCTACATCCTGATCCTGCCTGGCTTCGGCATCATCAGCCACATCGTATCGACCTTCTCCAGGAAGCCGGTTTTCGGCTATCTCGGCATGGCCTATGCGATGGTCGCCATCGGCGCGGTTGGCTTCATCGTCTGGGCCCACCACATGTACACCACCGGCCTGTCGCTCGACACGCAGCGCTATTTCGTGTTCGCGACCATGGTCATCGCCGTGCCGACCGGGGTAAAGGTCTTCAGCTGGATCGCCACCATGTGGGGCGGTTCGATCAGCTTCAAGACGCCCATGCTGTGGGCCGTAGGCTTCATCTTCCTGTTCACCGTCGGCGGCGTAACCGGTGTCCAGCTTGCCAATGCCGGCCTCGACCGTTCCCTGCACGACACCTATTATGTGGTGGCCCACTTCCACTACGTGCTTTCGCTGGGCGCCGTCTTCGCCATCTTTGCCGGCTGGTACTACTGGTTCCCCAAGATGACCGGCTACATGTACTCGCCGTTCATCGCCCGCACGCATTTCTGGGTCACCTTCGTTGGCGTCAATCTGGTGTTCTTCCCGCAGCATTTCCTTGGCCTCGCCGGGATGCCGCGCCGCTACATCGACTATCCGGACGCCTTCGCCGGCTGGAACATGGTTTCGTCCTACGGCTCCTATCTCTCGGCCTTCGGCGTCGTCGTCTTCCTCTACGGCGTCTTCGAGGCGTTCCAGAAGAAGCGGGTAGCCGGGGCCAATCCGTGGGGCGAGGGGGCAACGACGCTGGAATGGCAATTGTCGTCGCCGCCGCCGTTCCACCAGTGGGAACAGCTGCCCAAGATCAAGTAGGCTGACACGAACGAAACTGCCGGCCAACCCGGCGGTTTCGGCACAATGGAAAGAACGGACTGCCCGTCTATGGCCCTTGCCGACAAAGCCACTTTTGACGACGCCGGCTTCCGCATGTCGGAAGCGACGGCCGGCGATTACCTTGAGCTGCTGAAGCCCCGGGTGATGTCGCTTGTCGTGTTCACGGCCTTTGTCGGCATGGTTGCCGCGCCCGTCACCGTCAATCCGGTGATGGCCGTCATAGCCATCCTCGCGATCGCCATCGGCGCGGGAGCATCCGGCGCGCTCAACATGTGGTACGATGCCGACATCGACGCGGTGATGTCGCGCACCAGCAGCCGCCCGATACCGTCGGGCCGTGTGCGTCGGACGGAGGCGCTGGCTTTCGGACTTGTCCTGTCGGCGCTGTCGGTGCTGACGCTTGGCGTTCTGGTCAACTGGCTCTCCGCCACGCTCCTCGCCTTCACCATCTTCTTCTACGCAGTCGTCTATTCCATGTGGCTGAAGCGACTGACGCCGCAAAACATCGTCATCGGTGGTGCGGCCGGCGCCATCCCGCCCGTCATCGGCTGGGCTGCGGCGACAGGCGCCGTCTCTATGGAAAGCTTCGTCCTGTTCCTGATCATCTTTCTCTGGACGCCGCCGCATTTCTGGGCGCTGGCGCTGTTCAAGTCGGAAGAATACGGCCGCGCCGGCATTCCGATGATGCCGAATGTCGCAGGTGCTGCTTCGACGCGCCGCCAGATGTTTGTCTACACCGTGCTGACGGCGGCGGTCGGCGTTCTGCCCTGGGCGCTCGGCTACGCGACGGCCGGCTATGGGCTGGCGGCGGCAGGACTTGGCGTCGGCTTTATCCACTATGCGTGGAAGGTGCTGAAGATGTCCGACGGCGACAAGGCGATGAAGCCGGCAAAGGCGCTGTTTGGCTATTCGCTGCTTTATCTCTTCGCCATCTTTGCCGCCTATCTCGCCGACGCCGTGGCGCAGCGGGCATTCGCCATGGGCGGGGTATGAGCCCCATGGACGACGATTTCGTAACGCTCACCCCAAGCCAGAAGCGCGCCCGCCGCAGCCGCTCGGTGGCCATCGGCCTGGCGCTGTTTGCGCTGGTCATCGTCTTCTATGTGGCGACCATCGCGAAGTTCGGTCCGGCAATTCTTGATCGGGCGATGTGAACGACATGGCCGATCCGAGACCTCCCGCCGATTTAAGTAAGCGCCGCGCCAACGGCGTCGTCGCCGGCGTGTGCCTGGCGTTTTTTGGCGGCATGATCGGCATGGCCTACGCCGCCGTGCCGCTCTACGCCATGTTCTGCCAGGTCACCGGCTACGGCGGTACGACGCGGCGCGCCACCGAGCAGTACGCCGATCGCGTTCTCGACCGCAAGATCACGGTACGCTTCGACGCCAATGTGTCGGGCGGCCTGCCGTGGAGCTTCAGGCCGGCCACGCGTGAAATCTCGATGAGGATCGGCGAAACGGCCGAGGCGCATTACACCGCCACCAACCAGTTCGACACGACGACCTCCGGTCGCGCTACCTACAATGTGACGCCGGAGTTTGCCGGGTCCTATTTCAACAAGGTCGAATGCTTCTGCTTCACCGACACGACGTTGAAGCCTGGCGAAACCGCCGACATGCCGGTCGTTTTCTACGTCGATCCTGATATCGTCGATGCGCCTGAACTGAAGGACATCACCACGATCACGCTTTCCTACACCTTCTTTCCGATTGAAGCGCCCAAGCCGGTGGCTGCCGCTTCAACTGGCGAAGGTGCACCAACCATCCAAAATGCCGAAGCAAATCTCGGGGGCTGACATGGCAGACGCGCACGCAAAACCGGACCACGACTATCACATCATCGATCCGAGCCCCTGGCCCTTCATCGGGTCCGTTGGCGCCTTCGTGATGGCGATCGGTGGCGTCGCCTGGATGCAGGACATGAAGGGTAACGAATTCCACCTCCTGGGTGTGAACTTGGCCTCGCCATGGCTGTTCTTCATCGGTCTTGCTGTCGTCCTCTATACGATGTTCTCCTGGTGGTCGGACACCATCAGGGAAAGCCACGAGGGCTACCACACCAAGGTTGTCTCGCTGCACCTCCGCTACGGCATGATCCTGTTCATCGCCTCGGAGGTCATGTTCTTCGTCGCCTGGTTCTGGGCTTTCTTCGATGCCAGCCTGTACCCCGGCGAGACGCAGCAATACGCACGCGACGCCTTCACCGGCGGCGTCTGGCCACCCAAGGGCGTCGAGGTTCTCGACCCCTTCCACCTGCCGCTCTACAACACGATCATCCTTCTTCTGTCCGGCACCACCGTTACGTGGGCGCACCACGCGCTGCTCCACAACGACCGCAAGGGTCTGGTCAACGGCCTCATCCTGACCGTCGGGCTCGGCACCTTGTTCTCGCTGGTGCAGGCCTACGAGTACATACACGCCCCGTTCGCCTTCAAGGATTCGATCTACGGCGCCACGTTCTTCATGGCGACCGGCTTTCACGGCTTCCACGTGATCGTCGGCACGATCTTCCTGCTGGTCTGCCTGATCAGGGCGATGAAGGGCGATTTCACGCCAAAACAGCATTTCGGCTTCGAAGCGGCTGCCTGGTACTGGCACTTCGTCGACGTGGTGTGGCTGTTCCTCTTCGCCAACATTTATGTCTGGGCGTCCATGGGAGCGACGATCGCCGAAGGCCACTGAGTCGGGACCTTTTTAACAGGGCGGCTGCGGCGACGCGGCCGCCTTGTTCTTTTCCGGGGCTTCCCGTCCATCCGGGTCTGGTGTCGTCATGGCTGCGGCAACGCGTAGCCTCGACCCGTTCGCGACGGTCGTGATAGACCTTAGCGCCAAAGCGCAGCGACAAGCCGTCCGGATCGGCTTGGCGGCTCGACCGGTCACAAGACTGCGTCGCGGTAGCAAAGCCGGATGGATTCATGGTCGGCAATCTCCAGCCACGTCACCCTGTCAGGATTAACCCCATGAATGACAACACGGGCTATCCTCCGGTCGAGCCGATCGTCGCCGGCCTCAAGGGCTGCTGCCCGCGCTGCGGCAAGGGCAGGCTTTTCTCCGGCCTGCTGGCAATCGCGCCCGAGTGTGACAAGTGCGAACTGGACTATTCCTTCGCCGACGCCGGCGACGGCCCCGCTGTGTTCGTCATCCTGATCATCGGCTTTATCGTCGTCGGCCTTGCGCTGTGGATGGAGGTCACCATCAACCCGCCGCTCTGGGCGCATTTCATGCTGTGGATACCGCTGACTTTGGTCCTGAGCCTCGGCGCCCTTCGGCTGGTAAAGGGCGTTCTGGTGACGCTGCAATATGCCAACAAGGCCGAGGAAGGCCGCGTGGAAAGATGACCGCGATGGTCGCGAAGCCTGATGCAGCGGTTCGGCGCTTTCCATGGCTCGCCGCGCTCTTCGGGCTGCCGGCGGTCGTCGTCCTCCTGGGGTTGGGGACATGGCAGGTTCAGCGCCTGCAGTGGAAGGAGGCGCTGGTCGCCACGATTTCCGAGCGCATTCACGCGCTGCCGCTTCCGCTTGCCGAGATTGAAGCCAAGTTCGCGGCCGGCGCCCAGGTGGACTACTGGCCGGTAACCGCGAGGGGACAATTTCTTCACACCGGCGAGCGGCATTTCCTCGCCACCCATGAGGGCCAGTCGGGCTTCTTTGTCTACACGCCGCTGCGGCTTGACGATGGCCGCATGGTCTTCGTCAATCGCGGCTTCGTGCCTTACGATCTGAAGGAACCCGCCAGGCGCTTGCAGGGTCAGGTCGATGGCGACGTCACCGTGACGGGGCTGGCGCGCGACCCGCTGGTCGAAAAGCCGTCTTCGCTGGTCCCCGACAACGACCCCGGCCAGAATATATTCTTCTGGAAGGATCTTGGGTCGATGGCTGCGACGGCGGGCCTGCCCGAAGGCTCGACGGTGCTGCCCTTCTTTATCGATGCCGATGTCGCGCCCAATCCGGGCGGATGGCCGGTCGGTGGCGTTACGATCATCGAACTGCCCAACAACCACCTGCAATATGCCTTCACCTGGTACGGGCTTGCCGCCGCATTGGTCGGCGTCATGGCCGTTGGCTGGTTCAAGCGGAATCGCAAAGATGGTTCGGGCGCCGTTGATGCGGGCGTCAGTTGAAGCGGCAGGAGAGCCAGCAGCCGCTCTTGTTGCCATAGCGGGGACAAATTACCCCGTCCCTTCGGACGAGTGCCTTGATATCCAACATTTTGTACGGTGGACGCTGCGTTTTTTATCCACACCCCCAAAACCTGCCGCATAATGGCTGCATCGCCCTCACGGGAACCCTGGTCCGGACCGGGGATCAGGGGAGGGCGACGGCGCCGGGTGGCCGCGCAACGGTAGCGCGGTTGGACATTTTCATCCAAAAACCCGGGCCCTGGCGG
>JBKJRE010000237.1:0-5627 GCA_046594775.1 Rhizobiaceae bacterium
GCGCGCCCGCCGCGCGCGCCGAATCTAGGATGCGCTCGATCTCCTGGTCATTCAGGCCGGGTACGACTGGCGCGACCATCACCGATGTCGGGATGCCTGCCGCGCTGAGTGCCCTGATCGCCTCCAGCCGCTTTGCCGGCGTCGCGGCGCGCGGTTCCATGGTGCGGGCCAGCTTGCGGTCGAGCGTCGTTATCGACAGCGCCACCTTGGCCAGCCCACGCTCGGCCATGCGGGCAAGGATGTCGATGTCCCGCGTCACCAGTGCAGACTTGGTGACGATGCCGACCGGATGATTGCGCGCCTCGAGCACTTCGAGTATCTCGCGCATGATCCGCCACTGCTTTTCGACAGGCTGATACGGGTCGGTGTTCGTGCCAATGGCGATGGTTCGAGGCTGGTAGCCGTCCTTGGAGAGTTCCTTGTCCAGCAGCTTTGCAGCATCGGGCTTGGCGAACAGCTTGGATTCGAAATCGAGTCCGGCGGACAAGCCCATGTAGCTATGCGTTGGGCGTGCGAAACAGTAGACGCATCCATGCTCGCAACCTCGGTAGGGATTGATGGATCGGTCGAAGGAAATATCGGGCGATTCGTTCTTTGTGATGATGGTGCGCGGCTTTTCGACCTGCACTTCCGTCTTGAAAGGCGGGAGATCCTCGAAGGAATTCCAGCCATCATCGAAAACATCGCGGCCCACCGGCTCGAAACGCCCTGATGGATTGATGCCCGCGGCGCGCCCCCGGCTGCGTTCTGCTCTTACGCGGATTCCGCTCTGCTCAATCATCGCATTCGCCATTTCGGCCCCACCGGCTCCAAAAGCGGCAATGTCTGCGCGTGCAATCTGTTCCATTCTGGCTCTCTCCCGCGGCGCCTCTGCAGGCCTGCGAATCGACGTCTTGATGAAACTATTCCTATTTGTCGAACGAGAACAAAGCAAGAACTTTCTATCTTTCCGCTGCCTCGCTCTCGCCGCAACTGGCGTTGGCGGGGAGTTTCGGCTATTCGGCTGGTCATGCTTACCGTGCTGATCGAGACGCGAAACGACGAGGAAGGGTTGGCCCAGACGCTGGCGTCGCTGATTGGCGGTGCCATCGAGGGGGTCGTCCGCGAGGTGATCGTCTGCGACAATGGTTCGACTGACCAGACCGGCAAGGTAGCCGATCATGCTGGGTGCAACTGCATCAGCGGCGGGATCGCTGCCGGCGTTCGCCAGGCCAAGGGCGACTGGCTCCTTCTGATGGAACCGGGGGCGCGCCTCGTCGAGGGCTGGATGGAGGGCGTGCTAGCCCACACGTCGCGCCAGAAGATGCCGGCGCGTTTCTCGCGTTCGAAAATCGGCAGGGCGCCGTTCCTGTCGCGGGTTTTTTCTGGAAACCGGGCGCTTTCCGATGGTCTCGTCATAACCAGGAGCCAGGCCTGCGCCCTGGTCGGGCGGGCTTCCAGCGCCGAAGCTTTGGCGCGCGGGATCGCCTCGAGACGGCTGAGTTCGGAGATTCGCGTGGCGCCACGTACCAGGCCCTAGCCGATCCCCTTAGCCTTTCGTTAATCGTGGCTCGAATTGCGCCGGAACGCTTGTGCTGGAAATACTGTTGCGGGTTATCATTCCCGCACGGAGGACCGCCATGTCACGCCTGACCCACATTGTTCCGCTGGCCGCCATCCTCATGGCGCCGCTGTCAGTTCACGCCCAGCAAGCCAGCGTCTATGTCGACGTCTCGGGGCATGAACACTATCGAGATGCGCCAGCGTGGGCCCCCCCTGCCGGACCCGAAATCTACTACGGCACCCACTACACCCATATCCCTGCATACCCCGCGCCCGACCTGTCGCATGCCTATCCCGTGCCGGTGTTTTCAGGCGCGCGACCGCTTCCCCTGATCGCCTATGGGGTGTCAGGCCATGCGGGATGGTGCCATGCGCGCTACCGTTCCTACCGCGCCTATGACAACAGCTTCCAGCCCTATCATGGCGCCCGACGGCAGTGTCGCTCGCCCTACCACTGAGGCAGTCCGGTATCCGTCAGCCGCGCCGCAGATGCCCGTCGAGCCTCGGCATGATCTCGACGAAATTGCACGGCTTGTGCCTGTAGTCGAGTTGCGGCCTGAGGATGTTGTCCCATGCGTCCCTGCATGCGCCGGGCGAGCCGGGCAGCACGAACACAAAGGTCGCATTCACCACGCCGCCGGTCGCCCGGGACTGAATCGTCGAGGTGCCGATCTTGTCGTAGGAGATGCGATGGAACACCTCGGAAAAGCCGTCCATGCGCTTTTCGAAAATCGGCTCAAGCGCCTCTGGCGTCACATCGCGGCCGGTGAAGCCGGTTCCGCCGGTGGTGATCACCACGTCGATAGTCTTGTCGCGTGACCAGCTGAGAACGGTTTCACGGATTTTTTCCAGGTCATCGGTCACGATCTCTCGAGCCGCCAGCACATGGCCGGCCTCGGTGATGCGTTCGGCCAGCATCTGTCCGGATTTGTCATCGGCCCGACTGCGCGTGTCGGAGACCGTCAGCACCGCGATCCTCACCGGAACGAATTGCCGGCTTTCGTCGATCTGGCTCATGCGTCCGCCGAGGCGATGCTGCGTGTCGCGGCGACAAACCAGTCGGGATGGCGCCTTCGGATGGTTGCGGCCGCCCGCTTGGCCACGTTTCCGGTCTCGTAGAGCCCGAAGCAGGTTGCACCCGATCCCGACATCCGTGCGAAACCGGCATCTGCCTTTTTGAGGGAAGACAATGCCGCGTTGATCGACGGCTCTATCGCCTGGGCGGCGGTTTCAAGGTCGTTGCGGGTAACGCCAAGCCAGTTGCGCAGGCTATGGAACTCGACATGGCCCGGAACCGGCGGAAGGCTCGAATTTTCAGCATTGGCGAGCGCGGCGAAAACCTTGGCGGTGGCGACGCCGGTGCCCGGATTGACCAGAACAAGGCCGAGTGAGGGAAAGTCCGACAGCACCGACAGCGTATCACCAATGCCGCGCGCTATCAGCGGTCTTGCGGCCAGACACATCGGCACATCTGCGCCAAGAGGCGCCCCCAGCCGCGCCAGGCCAGCCTCGTCCATGTCGAGCTGCCACAGCTTGGCAAGGCTTCTCAGAGTGGCTGCGGCATCGCTGGACCCGCCGCCGATTCCGGATGCAACCGGCAGGTTCTTTTCGAGCGTTATGGCGACCGGCGGAGCCTTCCCGATCCCGCCGCAATGTGCGCGCAGGACGTCGCGGGCCTTCAGCATCAAATTATCGCCGTCCCGGGGGACGGCTGCGGCATAGCGACCGCTTACGTCAAAGCTGTCTTCTGCCGACGTTGATGTCTCGATCCTGTCGCCGAACCGGGTGAAAACCACCAGACTGTCGATCAGATGATAGCCGTCCGTTTGCCGGCCGGTGATGTGCAGGGCAAGATTGATCTTTGCTGGCGCCAGTTCGGCGGTCGAAACAGGCTCTGGCGTCACGTCAGAAATGATCGCCAGTCAGTCTTTGGCCAGACGATATTCGCCGGTCTCGGGATCTTGGATCAGGGTACCGGTGGTGCCGCTTGCGGCCTGCTTTTCGGCGCGCCGCACCTTGGCGGTCACACGCTGGGCTTCCTTGACGAAGGAACGATAGCCGACATAGGCGGCAACGCCAACGGCTGCGAAGAAGATGATCTGCGGCATTGTCGTACTCCTCGCCCCTCGGGGCTGGCCGGAAACGCCGGTCAGCTTGGCATCATAATCGCTTTCGGAAGATATTTCAAAGCCCGAAACGGGCCCAGAGCGCGCGACGCTCCGCCGCGTCCATAAACCCTTCGACGGCTGCCTCCGCGACAGTGGAGCCGCCGATGCCGAACATCCCGAGCCCGCGACCGAACAGGCCGCGTGACTGCGTGATGAGCTTCAGACGGGTCTTGGCGCCGTATCGTGCCTTCAGCACTTCGCGCATGTCGCCGAGAGCGTCGACCAGTCCGAGTTCGACAGCCCGCTTGCCGGTCCAGAACAGCCCGGTGAACATGTCCGGGTCGTCCTTCAGCTTGGCGCCGCGTCTTTCCCTGACCAGCTCGGTGAAGGTGTCGTGGACCTCGAGCTGCAGCTTCTTCAGACGGTCGATGTCTTCCTTTTTTTCAGGCTTGAAGGGATCGAGCACCGCCTTGTTCTTGCCGGCCGTGTAGACACGGCGCTCGACACCGATCTTTTTCATCAGATCGGTGAAGCCAAAGGATGCCGAGACCACGCCGATCGATCCGACGATGGACGATGGATCGGCGATGATCTCGTCGCCGGCGACCGCAATCATGTAACCTCCGGACGCAGCGACATCCTCGACAAACATCAGGACCGTCTTGTTCTTTTCGGCTGCCAGGTCACGAATGCGCTTGAAGATAAGACGCGACTGGACCGGCGATCCGCCGGGCGAGTTGATGGAAATGGCAACCGCTGGCGAGGCGGCGACGGAAAACGCCTTCTCGAGAACGCCGGCCGTCGAGGCAAGCGAGAGGCTGGGCCTCAACTGGCCGCCGCCCGACATGATTGTACCTTGCAACCGCACGACGGGTATCACCACCGTGTCGGATCGCAACGACTTCGGTAGTAGGTTCAAAAGGCGTCTCACTTTGGGGCGCTCCGGTATGCATTCTTCATGTTTTCTCAAATCGCATGTAGGGGCTCGCGGCCCGCGCACAATGCCGATACGCCGGCTCAGTCCCCGAAAAGCGACAGCACGCCGTCGAATATCGCCTCTGCGCGCGCCGTAAAACCATCCTGCCCCGGCCCGTGAAGCACCAGCGGGCCTTCAAGGGACAGCGATCCGCGGGATGCGCGCCGCGCACGGACGACAATCCGGATGGCAGCATCGTCCGCCCGGGCATGCACCGGCAAAATTTGCGCGGCGCCGAAGCGGCCGTCGAGCGCCGCCAGTATGGCCGGCATCGAAACAGGGCGCGCGATGATTGCGATTCCGCCGCGTGGCCGCACGACAGCAGCCGCGCTCTTGATCCAACTCTCGAACATGCCTTCAGTCATCACATGCGCCTGCCGCTTCACGGCATCGGGCGAGGCCCTGTTCGCGGGCTCGTTGAAAGGCGGGTTCATGACCACCAAATCGAACGAGTTGCTGAGCAGCCCCGCCTTCTCGCGCGCCGCGCCCGACAG
This sequence comes from Rhizobiaceae bacterium, assembly GCA_046594775.1. Classification (GTDB taxonomy): domain Bacteria; phylum Pseudomonadota; class Alphaproteobacteria; order Rhizobiales; family Rhizobiaceae; genus CAMYMG01. The sequence goes on from JBKJRE010000237.1 coordinate 5,121, forward strand.
CGTCACATCGGCGACCAGCAGTGCAGCGCGGCTGTTCAGCCAGGCATTTCGCTCGTTGGCCAGCGTCAACGCGGCAAACTCCGCCATTTCAGCCGATTGTTCGACAAGCGTGACGCTGGCGCCGGGACAGCGCGAGGCGATGGCCAGCCCCGCCGCGCCCGCGCCGGCGCCGAAATCGGCAAGCCCGCCGGCAAAATCAGACGGCACGGCGGCTGCGAGCAGGAGCGCGTCGGCGCCCGCGCGGTGACCGCCGCGCTTCGGCTGCACCAACCAGAAGCGACCACGATGAAAGGCGTCGACCGTGTGGGCCGTTTGATGCGTCATAGGCCCGGAAATCTAGCCTTCCCGCATCTCGTTGGCGATCCCGGCGTCGATCAGAATACGCCGCGCCTGCTCCTCATATTCGTCAATGACCAGAATGCGCCGCGGCAATACGCCGATAGAGCCGTCGAGCACGCTCATGTTCTGGTCGGCGACCAGACAGTCGATTCCGGCGTCTTTAAGCAA
>JBKJRE010000249.1:0-3369 GCA_046594775.1 Rhizobiaceae bacterium
GCGACTGCGCCGTCAGTTGCAGCACCTTGGCGCGCTCGCCGTGCGAAATTGCCACCAGCCCCATGCTGCTCAGCGCCTGCATGGCTTCGCGTATTGCCGGACGTCCGACTTCGAAGCGTGCCATCAACTCGCGCTCGGACGGCATTTCATCGCCAGGCTTCAATTCGCCGCTGGTGATCGAGCGTTTGAGCCGCAAAAACACCTCGTCGGAGAGTTTGTGTCGGACTATGGGTTCGGAATGGCTCATCGAATTCCACATCTCCTAGCCGTCAGCTGCCAATAGCGATACCAGACATTCGCCGCACACGCCCTAGCAGTCTGGATATGCGCGCACGCTCAATTCCACTTGTAACCCCGGCATACTCATTATACCAGTGAGCAACAACAAGAACCTGGCATCACTGAACACCCGGCGCGAAGGCCTTCTGCTCGATGATCACCCTTACCTATCGCATCGAGACGCCGGGCAGCATCGAAGCGGTGGCGGCCAAGATCGCCAGAGACCAGTCCACCGGCACCTTTGTGGATCTTCCCGGAGAAACCGAAGAACTGAAGGCGCGCGTCGCGGCGCGCGTCCTGGAGATCAGGCATCTGGAGCCTGCTGCGCATGCGTCCTTCCCGCAACCGGCCGGAGGCGACGGTCCGTTCCACCGGGCGGACATCGACATAGGCTTTCCCATCGACGCCGTGGGCACCGATCTTTCGGCGCTGATGACGATCGCCATTGGCGGAACCTATTCGATCCGGGAGCTTTCGGGCATTCGCGTCGTCGACATGAAGCTGCCCGACGCCTTTCGCGGCGCACATCCTGGGCCGAAATACGGGATTGCGGGAAGCCGCCGCCTTACCGGCGTGACCGGCCGTCCGATCATCGGCACCATCGTCAAGCCGGCGCTTGGACTGCGACCGCACGAGACGGCGGCGCTTGTCGGCGACCTGATCGAAGCCGGCGTCGACTTCATCAAGGACGACGAGAAACTGATGAGCCCGGCCTATTCGCCACTGTGGGAGAGGGTGGAGGCGATCATGCCCCTGATCCTCGATCATGAGCAGAAGACCGGCAAGAAGGTCATGTACGCTTTCGGCATCTCGCATGCCGATCCTGACGAGATGATGCGAAACCACGATCTCGTGGCCAAGGCCGGAGGCAACTGCGCCGTCGTCAACATCTATTCGGTTGGCATGGGCGGCGTGGCGTTCCTCAGAAAGCGCACCGATCTGGTGATTCACGCCCACCGCAACGGTTGGGACATCCTGACCAGGCATCCAGGCCTTGGCATGGACTTCAGTGTTGCCCAGCAGTTCTGGCGGCTGCTTGGCGTCGACCAGTTCCAGATCAATGGCATCGGCGTCAAATACTGGGAGCCGGATGAGTCCTTCGTGGAGTCATTCAAGGCAGTCAGCACGCCACTTTTCGAGCCCGACGATTGCCCGCTTCCGGTGGCAGGCTCCGGCCAGTGGGGTGGCCAGGCCCCCGAGACGTATCAACGAACGGGTCGCACCATCGACCTTCTCTATCTTTGCGGCGGTGGCATCGTCAGCCATCCAGGCGGGCCGGCAGCGGGGGTGAGGGCGGTGCGGCAGGCGTGGCAGGCGGCGGTCGACGGGATTCCCCTCGAAGACTACGCCAGGTCGCATCCCGAACTGTTGCAATCCATCCAGAAGTTCGGCAACGCCAAGGCCGCCGAGGCGCAGAACCCGGTCTGAGCAATCCCAGGAAAGGAAATGCCGTGAACATCGCCATAGGAGCCGACAGCGCCGGCAAGCCGCTGCTGGACGTCATCGCCAAGCACCTCGCCACCAAGTCCGGCATCGTCTTCAAGGACCTGAGCAAGGACGGCTACTACGCCGATATCGCCAGTGGCCTGGCAAAATCCATTCTTGACGGGACCTATGATCGCGGCATCCTGTTTTGCGGCACCGGCATCGGCGTCAGCATTTCGGCGAACAAGGTGCCGGGCATCCGCGCAGCGCTGACCCACGACACCTACTCGGCCGAGCGCGCCGCCAAATCCAACAATGCCCAGATCATCACCATGGGCGCGCGGGTTATCGGACCGGAGCTCGCGAAATCCATCGTCGATGCCTGGCTGGTCTCGGCGTTCGATCCGAACGGGCCGTCTGCCGCCAATGTCGACGCGATAGACCGTCTCGATACCGCCAGGCAGCGCTGAGACTCTGGCCGTGCGCCCGATGCTCGGCTATTATGGCGACGATCTGACCGGCTCGACCGATGTCATGGAGTCGCTTGAGCTCGGGGGCCTTGCGACGGTGCTGTTCACGCGTGTGCCGGACGCGGCGCTGATGGCCCGGTTCGCCCACTGCCGCGCGATGGGGATTGCCGGGACGAGCCGCAGCGAAACGCCCGCATGGATGGACGAGAACCTGCCCATAGCGTTCGACTGGCTGAAGCAGCTCGGTTCGGCGATCACCCACTACAAGGTCTGCTCTACCTTCGATTCCAGTCCGGAAATCGGCAATATCGGCCGCGCAATCGAGATCGGCAGGCGCATCTTCTCGCAGCGCTGCGTACCCGTCGTGGTGGGCGCGCCGCAACTGCGCCGTTACACCAGCTTCGGTCAGCTGTTTGCCGGATATCAGGGCGAGGTTTTTCGCATCGACCGGCATCCGGTGATGCGCAACCATCCGGTGACGCCGATGGGCGAGGCTGATCTGCTTATCCATCTGGGGCAGCAGACAGAGCTCAGATCGCGCCTCGTTGACAGTGTGACGCTGCGTTCCGAGGGGCACGAGGCAGCGGTCGACAAGATTGCGGGGGATGCCGATATCGTGCTGTTCGACGTCGACAGCCCCGAGACGCAATTTGCGGTCGGGGAGGAGCTTTGGCGGATGCGGGGCGCCGATGGCCTGTTCGTCGCCGGGTCTTCCGGGGTCGAGTATGCGCTGATGGCCGCATGGAAAGAACGGGCCCTGGCGCCCGGTCTGGCCAATTTCGCGCCGTCTCCCGGCGTCGACCGCATCGCTGTCGTATCGGGCAGCGTATCGCCGACGACCGAACGGCAGATACGCCATGCGCTGGAGGCGGGGTTCGATGGCATCGCGCTCGATGCGCGGGGTCTCGTTTCGGAAAGCTCCGAAGGCGCCGTGGATAAAGCGGTGTCGAACGGGCTCGCCAGTCTGCGAAACGGCCGCAGCGTCATTCTCTATACCGCGCTCGGAACCGCTGCCGACGCGGGAGCGGAGATCGATCGGCATGCGGACGCGAGGCATCATCTGGGACGCAATCTCGGTCGTATCCTTGCCAGGCTTGTGTCGGAGCAGTCGTTGCAGCGCGCGGTGATCGCCGGTGGTGACACATCCAGCCACGCGCTGGGTCAGCTCGGGGTCGACGCGCTGAGCATCAGAATG
>JBKJRE010000303.1:0-4959 GCA_046594775.1 Rhizobiaceae bacterium
CGGAGCACCGGCTCCAGGCATCGGCTTTCGGCAGACCAGACAAAACAGTCGGCTTTGCCAAGGTCTGCCGCAGCCGCTTTGGCGGGTGCAAGACGACTGACGGCCTCAATCAGCAGGTCGAGCTTTTCGGCGATTGTGTCGATGGTCTTGTCGGTCATTTTGCTGGTTCTTCCGGAAATGCGGGGCAGGTGACGCTCTAACATGGACAAACATGCCCGAAAAGCGGCGTAAATGGCTTGATGCGCGGTTGCAAAGACGGGGCCAGAGACTATATTCCGGCAACTTTCAAGGGCCTGATTTGGCCCCGATTATCAGGAGTTTTCGATGTTTGTAACACCCGCATATGCGCAGGGCTTGGGCGCCAGCCCAGATATGCTGATCAGTATTTTGCCGTTTGTCCTGATTTTCGTGATCATGTATTTTCTCATCATACGGCCACAGCGTACGCAGTTGAAGAAGCGCGGCGAGATGCTTGCGGCCATTCGGCGGGGCGATACGGTGATTACCGGCGGTGGGCTGGTGGGCAAGGTCACCAAGGCAAGCGATGCTGAACTCGAGATCGATCTCGGCGCCGGCACAAAGGTAACGGCAATGCGTTCGACGATTGCCGATGTGCGGGTCAAGGGCGAAGTTGTCGCCAACCAGAACGCCAAGAAATAGCCCTGGTCCGGGTGGAACGCGTGTGACAATCGAGGCGGAACGGCTCTTGCCTTTCGCCTGAACGGAAGTACGACGATGCTTTATTTCTCACGCTGGAAGACGATCTGGATCTGGGCGATCGTTCTGCTCGGCCTGTTGTTTGCCAGCCCGAACCTATTTTCGTCGTCTTTCGTTGCCGGCCTTCCCGACTGGCTGCCGAAGCGGCAGATGACGCTGGGTCTCGATCTGCAGGGCGGTTCGCACATCCTCCTGCAACTTGATCGCAAGGACCTCTCTGACGAGCGGCTGCAGACGAACCGCGACGATATCCGGACACTGCTGCGGGATGCCAAGATCGGGTACACGGGCCTGACCGGAAGCGGCATGTCCGTCCAGGTGAGGATTCGCGACGCCGCCGACCTCGAGGCGGCGAAGACGGCGCTTGCACCCCTGCTGGCGCCCATTTCATCAGGTGTTTTCAGCGGCGGCGCGATTACCGAACTGACGCTGGACGAGCCCGAGCCAAACGTCTTGCGCTTCACGCAGACGGACGACGGAATTGAATACAGGGTTTCCTCCGCCTTGAGCCAATCCATCGAGGTCGTCGGACGCCGCGTCAACGAATTGGGCACCACAGAGCCGATCATTCAGCGCCAGGGAACGGACCGGATCCTGGTTCAGGTTCCGGGTTTGCAGGACCCCCAGCGCCTGAAGGACATCCTTGGCCAGACTGCCAAGCTGAGCTTCCAGATGGTGGACCAGACCGTGCCCGTTCAGGAAGCCATCCAAGGCCGTGCGCCAGCAGGCTCGTCGATCATGTATTCGACGGACGACCCGCCCGTTCCCTACCTGATAGAAAGCCGCGTCATCGTTGCCGGCGAGAATCTCGTCGACGCCCAGGCATCGTTCGATCAGCGGACAAATGAGCCGGTCGTTTCGTTCCGCTTCGATTCCAAGGGCGCTCAGCGCTTCGGACAAGCGACGCAGCAAAATGTCGGCAAGTTGTTTGCGATCATTCTCGACGATCAGGTCATCTCCGCGCCGCAGATTCGCGAACCCATCCTGGGTGGTACGGGCCAGATTTCGGGTAATTTCTCGGTCCAGGGAGCCAACGATCTCGCCGTGCTGCTGCGCGCCGGCGCATTGCCGGCGAATCTGACGATCGTCGAGGAGCGCACGGTCGGCCCAAGCCTCGGCGCCGATTCGATCTCGGCCGGCAAGATTGCCGGAATGATCGGTGCGATCCTTGTTCTGGTTTTCATGATGCTGGCATATGGCTGGCTTGGCGTCATCGCCAATGTCGCGCTTGTGGCCAACGTCGCGATGGTCGTGGCCCTTCTTTCCATCCTGGGCGCGACGCTTACCTTGCCCGGCATCGCCGGCATCGTGCTGACAATCGGCATGGCGGTCGACTCCAACGTGCTGATTTACGAGCGCATTCGCGAGGAGCGTCGAAACGGACGGTCGGTGATACAGGCGATCGATACCGGTTTCGCAAAAGCGCTGGCGACGATCGTCGACGCCAATTTGACGACGCTGATTGCGGCGGCTGTGCTTTTCTATCTCGGAACCGGCCCGGTAAAGGGCTTCGCCGTGACGCTGGCCATCGGCATCGTCACCACGGTGTTCACTGCCTTCACCTTCACCCGCTGGCTGATTGCCGAATGGGTGAGGCGCAGCAAGCCTAAGGAACTGCCCGGGGCGCCCGTCAGGCTCATTCCTCCGGACACCAACATTCCATTCATGGGAATCAGGCGCTACACCTTTGCCTTCTCGGGCGCGCTTTCCATCATCTCGGTGGTGCTGTTCTTGACCGTCAACATGAACTACGGCGTCGACTTCAAGGGCGGGTCGCTCATCGAGGTCAAATCCAAGGGGGATGCGGCAAATCTCGCCGACATCCGCGCGCGGCTGTCGGAACTCAACATCGGCGACGTCCAGGTTCAGCAGTTCGGGCAGACCAGCGACGTGCTCATCCGTGTCGGCACCCAGGATAGCGGCGACAATGCCGAACAGACCGTTGTAACCAAGGTCCGGGGCGAACTTGAAGGCGACTACGATTTCCGGCGCGTCGAAACGGTGGGACCAACCGTGTCGAGCGAATTGGCAAGGCAAGGCACGATCGGCGTCATCGTCGCGCTGGCGCTTGTGCTGATCTATGTCTGGTTCCGCTTCGAATGGCAGTTCGCCATTGGCGCGATCATCGCGACAATCCACGATATTGTCATGACGGTGGGCTTCTTCGTCATCAGCGGCATCGAGTTCAACCAGTCATCCATCGCCGCGATTCTGACGATCGTGGGCTATTCGCTCAACGACACGGTGGTCGTCTACGACCGCATCCGCGAGGATCTCCGGCGATTCAAGAAAATGCCGTTGCCGGAACTTCTGAACAGCGCCATCAACACAACGCTTTCGCGCACCACCATGACGTCGCTGACGACGATCCTGGCGCTGCTTGCCTTGTTCATTTTCGGTGGCGAGGTCATCCGCTCCTTTACCGCAGCCATGCTGTTTGGCGTCGTCTTCGGCACCTATTCATCGATCTTCGTAGCCGCGCCCTTGCTGATCCTGTTCAAGCTTCGTCCCGGACCGGCAACGCCCTCCGACGAAGAGGCGCCGACCACAGACAACGCCGTGGCAACCTGACGGTCGAACGATGAGCGGGGGAATCATCGTCCGGGGCGCGCATTTTCCCGGACGCGCGCCGGTGGACGCATACGGCAATGGCGGCTTTCGCTTCGCCGACATGTCGCATAAGGGCTCTATTCTCTGCCTGCCGTCCGGGGTGCATGGTTGGCAAGCCGGCGACGCTGCAAAGCTGACTGCCGGGGATTTCCAGCGCGTTCTCGACGAAGCCGACAAGATAGAGATTTTGCTGGTGGGCATAGGGACGGAGCCCAGGATGCTCCCTGCAGAACTGCGGCAACTGTTCCGCAACGCCAAGATTTCTGTCGACGCGATGTCGACGGGGGCCGCGGTGCGCACATACAATGTCCTGCTGGCGGAGGATCGGGCTGTCGCGGCGGCCCTTGTCGCCATTGACTGAGACCAGCCAGACTATCGTCGAAACCCTGCGGAAGGCCGATCCGGATCGCTACCTGGCAACGCTTTATGCGCCGCAGGCCAAGCGCGGTGCGCTCCAGGCGCTCTACGCGTTCAACGCCGAGATCGCCGTCGTTCGCGACCGCATCAGCCAGCCGCTTCCGGGCGAGATCAGGATGCAATGGTGGCGCGACCTGATCGATGCGGGTAGCGGCGACGAGGGCGCCGGAAACCCGCTTGCCGGCTCGCTGCTGTCGGCCATCCGGAGCTACGGCCTTCCACGCAGTGCGTTTCACAATTATCTCGATGCCCGCATATTCGATCTCTATGACGACCCGATGCCGTCACGGACGGACCTGGAAGGCTATTGCGGCGAGACGGCGGGCTGCATGATCCAGCTTTCCGCCTTGGTGCTCGACGCAGCAGCGGCGCCAGATTGCGCGGAGATGGCCGGCAGGGCCGGCTGCGCACAGGCAATTACCGGCCTGCTTCGGCTGCTTCCGCTGCACCGCGCACGGGGCCAATGCTATATCCCTAAGGACATCCTGTCCGCAGTCGGCACGACACCGACGGATTTCCTGCGCGACGATGGGGCCGCGTCGCAAGGCGCCGTCGCCGCGATGATGGCGCTTGCCCATGAACATTTGGCGGCCTTCGAGCAGGTCGCATCAGGCCTGCCACAGGCATTGCGGCCGGCATTTCTGCCGCTGGCGTCCACCAGAGCGCTTCTCCACAGGATGGCGGGGAGAGAGAAGCAAATCCTCTCGAACACCACCGATCTGGCGGCCTGGCGCAAGCATTGGCTTATGTTCCAGCGTGCGACGCGCGGGTGGGATTGACTATTCGGCAGCCTGCGCGGCAGGCGTCAGCCCCAGCCATTGGCGGCAATGCTCAAGCGCGCGCGATGTAACCGCGTGGCGCTTGGCGACTGTCTTGTCCTTGCCACGAAGCCTTTCGCCTTCCGGGTCTTGCGCCTCAACAGGCGGGAAGAGGCCGAAATTCACGTTCATCGGCTGGAAAGAGCGCTTGCCGGGTTCGTCATCCGAAACAATGTGCCCGCCGGTTATGTGGTTGAGCAGCGCGCCGAACGCGGTGGTGACCGGGGGCAGCGATACCGGCGATCCAAGCCGTTCGGCCGCCGCGAAACGTCCCGCAAGCAGCCCGATCGCCGCACTTTCGACATAGCCTTCGCAGCCTGTGATCTGCCCTGCAAAGCGCAGCCCTGCGCGCCCCTTCAACTGCAGCGACGCGTCGAGAAGAACCGGGGAATTGATG
>JBKJRE010000336.1:0-6064 GCA_046594775.1 Rhizobiaceae bacterium
GAACCGCTTTCTGCAGCTTGCCGTAGATCTCGGCGCGCTTGGCGTTGTCACGCTCAAGCAGGGCTGCGTTGGTCTCTGCCGTCAGTTCCGGCACGTCCCAGGCATTGCGCCAGGCCAGTGTCTTGGTGGTCGAATCGTCGGCATTGTTCGGGTTGCTGGTGAAGGTCTCGGCGTTGGAGTGCGGATCCCAGTAGTCGACGCCCCACTGGCCGATATACATGTCGTGATTGCGGGCGCGGTATTTGGTCAGCGTCTGCTTGCCGTCGCCCGGAATGATTTCCATCTTCACGCCGGCCTGGCCGAGCGACTGCTGGAAGGATTCCGCGATGCCCGTCACCGGCTGGGTGTTGCGCACGTCCATCGTTATCGTGAAGCCGTCCTTCAGCCCTGCCTTTTCCAGCAGTTCCTTGGCCTTGGCGACGTCGAATGTGTAGGGGTTGTCGTCGATGGCGCCCAGCACGCCCTTGGGCAGGAAGGTCTGGTGGATTTCGCCGATGCCCTTGATCAGCGTTTCGCCGATGGCGCCGTAGTCGACGAGGTACTTGAACGCCTCGCGCACTTCCGGCTTGGCCAGGTTGGGGTTCTTCTGGTTCAGGCTGATGTAGTAGATCGTGCCTTTCGGCGCGCTCGTCGTCGTCATCTCCGCATTCGAGGCGACAGCCGCGAGATCGCCCGGTTCCAGGTTGCGCGCCACGTCGATATCGCCGGTCTCGAGCATCAGCCGCTGCGTCGCGCTTTCCTTGACATGTCGGTAGATGACGCGCTGCAGCTTGGCCTTCTCGCCGTAATAATTGTCGTTGCGTTCCAGCACCACAAGCTCGTTGGCGCGCCAGTCGCGCATCGAGTAGGGACCGGAGCCGGCATAATTTGTCTTCAGCCAGTCATTGCCGAAATCATTGTCGTATTTGTAGTCGGCGCTCGCCGTCACCACTGCCGCGTGCTCCTTGACCAGCTTGCTGTCCACCACCGAAGCGACGGTCGCTGTCAGGCAGTTCAGCACGAAGCTCGGCGCATAGGACTTGTCGACCGTGAAGACGAAGGTCGACGGATCGGTCGCCTTGGCCTTTTCCGTGACGTTGTCGCCGGTCAGGCCGAACTGCTGCAGAATGAAGGCCGGGCTCTTGTTGAGCTTCACGGCGCGCTCGAACGACCAGGCGACGTCGTCGGCGGTGATCGGGTTGCCCGAGGCGAAGACGAGGCCCGACTTCAGCTTGAACGTATAGGTCAGGCCGTCGTCGGAGACGGTCCAGCTTTCGGCGACGCCGCCCACCACCTGTGTTGTGTCATTGACGTCGAGCCGCACCAGCATGTCGTAGGTGTTTCCGGTGATCTCGCCGGCGCTGATCTCGAAGGCTTCGCCCGGGTCCATGGTGATGATGTCGTCGATCGCCCAGGCCTGCACCAGCGTATCGGCGGGCGTTTCGGCAAGAGCCGGATTTGCAGCGAAGACCAGCGCCGACATTGCGGCCCCGGCAAGCATCAGGCGGAAATGCACGTTCATCTTTCCCATCATCATTTTCCCGGTTCCCTTTTTGTCTGGACGGCTTGTCTGTCAGGCTCTTGCCGCTTCGTGCCAGGCCGAAGCCAGAATTCTCAGCCAGTTTTCGCGGCATATTTTGGCAAGATCCCCATCACCATATCCGGCGTTTTGCAGGCCGACAACGAGCTTCTGCAGGCCGGCCGCGTCGCCGATTTCGGCGGGGATCGGCGCGCCGTCGAAATCCGACCCGAGCCCCACGCAGTCGATACCGATTCGGTCGACCAGATAGTCGATATGACGGATCATGTCGGAAATCGGCGTGTCGGTGTTCTCCTGCCCGTCGACGCGCAGCATGCCGACCGCGAAGTTCAGCCCTACCAGTCCCTTGCGTTCGCTGATGGCGTCGAGCTGCCGGTCGGTCAGGTTGCGGGCCACCGGGGTAATGGCATGCACATTTGAGTGGCTGGCCACCAGCGGCTGGTCCGACAGTTGCGCCACGTCCCAGAATCCCTTCTCGGTGATATGCGCGAGGTCGATGAGCATGCCCATGCGGTTGCAGGCCGTAACGAGTCGCCGCCCCGCCTCGGTCAGGCCGGGTCCGGTGTCGGGATGCGCCGGATAGGCAAAGGGCACGCCATGGCCGAATATGTTGTTGCGGCTCCACACGGGCCCCAGCGAGCGCAATCCCGCGGCGTAAAAAACCTCCAGCGCGGCGAGATCGGCGTCGATGGGCTCGCAGCCTTCCATATGCAGCACCGCCGCGAATTGTCCGGCCTCCATGGCCGCGTCGATATCGGCCGTGCTCCGGCAGATGCTCCAGCCGCCGGCTTGCTCGATCCGCAACGCCATCGCGGCCATGCCCATGGCCATATCCAGCGAAGGCTGGCGCTGCAGCCGGCTGGCCAGCGGTTCCGCGTGGTGACCGTTCTCGTCGGGTGTTACCGGCGCGGACTTTCCCGAGGAGATGTAGATGGCGCAAAGTCCACCGGCCAGCCCGCCGGAGCGCGCCCGCGCCATGTCAATATGACCGGGGCCGCCCCCGGGACCGCTGTTGTCGGCGCCATCGACGAATCCGCCAACAGGATCGCCACCCCGCTCCGCCAGGCTCCGGAGCCTCGAAAGAACGTCATTGTGACCATCGAAGACACGTTGCATTGATCGCTCCCGTCTCAAGCAATGAAGGGACGCGACCGCCCCGGGGTCAAGCTCGAAACACGAGCGCCCCGTTCGTTTCGCCCATCCAGCGGGCCTGAGCGCGGATTTTCTGGCGCCCTGGTACTTCGGCGCCGCCGTACGGTGCCGCGATGTTCACGAGGGTTTGGCCCGGGCCCTGACCCTAAGGCATCAACTGGAAATCGTAGAGTTTGCGGTAGGCGCCGTCCTTGCGCTTGAGCAATTCCTTGTGGGTGCCCTGCTCGACCACCTTGCCGGCTTCCATGACGATGATGTTGTTGGCCTGATGCACTGTCGACAGCCGGTGGGCGATGGCGATCGTGGTGCGGCCCTCCTTGAGGTGCTGCAGCGCGTCGCGAAACAGCGCTTCGGATTCCGCATCGAGCGCGCTGGTGGCCTCGTCGAGCAGCAAGATTTTCGTGTCGCGCAGCATGGCTCGCGCGATCGACAGGCGCTGCCGCTGGCCGCCGGACAGGAAAACCCCGTTTTCGCCGATTGATGTCCCGTAGCCTTTGGGCAGGGCCATGATGAACTCATCGGCATTGGCAGCCTTCGCGGCAGCCACGACTTCGTCGTCTGTGGCGTCCTGGCGACCCATGCGGATGTTGTGCATGACCGAACCCGAAAACAGGAAAGTATCCTGGCTGACATAGGCGATTTTTTCACGCAGCGAATGCATTGTGGCGTGTTTGATGTCCTCTCCGTCGAACAGCACGCGCCCGCTGTCCGGATCGTAAAGCCGCATGATGAGGTTCAGGATGGTCGACTTCCCGCCCCCCGAAGCGCCCACCAGCGCTGTCATCTGCCCGGCCGGGAAGACCAGATTCAGCTTGTTGAGAACGGTCTCTTCCTTGCGGTATGAAAAGTTCAGATCCTCGAAGCGGATCTCGCCGGGACCGTCAGACAGCGGCTTGGCGTCGGCTGCCTCGATGAGGCTGAGCGGCCGGTCGGATATGTCGTACATCATGCGGACGCCGACCATGCCCGTCTCGAGCGAAACGCGGGCGCGCGCCAGCCGTTTGGCGGGTTCGTAGGCGAGCAGCAGCGCTGTGATGAACGACATAACCGAACCCGGCGATTGGCCTCCCTGAATGACAAGATAGCCGCTGACAAGGATAACGCCGGCAATGGCGAGGCCGGCAAGGGTTTCCATGATCGGACTGGTGATCGCCTCCAGCGCAGCGATGCTGTTGGATCGGCGCTCCACATCCGCGACGGCCTTGTACATCCGCTTTTGCATCGCGCCTTCGAGATTGAAGGATTTTACGATGCGCACGCCGAACACGGTTTCCTGCATCACCTCGATGATCTTGGCGAAGGACAGGAACTCCTTTTCCATGATCTGGCGCGCTTGCTTGAGCAGGCGGTTCACAAAATAGATGGCTATCGGACCGAAGACGAGGGCCACGATGGACATCGCCGGCTGCTGAATGACCATCACCAGCACCAGGCCGATCAGCGAGAACAGGTCGCGAATGAAGGAAGTGACCAATATATCGACAACCGAGCGGGCAGCCTGGGCGCTTTGCGTCAGGCGCATGATCAGATCCGACGAGGTGTAGGAATGATAGAATTCGATGCCGTGATCGAGCATGCGGTCGTAGATCTTGCGCTGCCGTTCCGCGATGATGCTGTTGCCGGCGCGGCTTAGAAACAGCGCCTGGATATAGGTGGCAAGCCCTTTCGTGATGAATATCGCGGCGACGGCTCCGGCGATCATGTAGATCTTGCTGGCATTCTTTGTGACCACGAACTCGTCCGTGATATCGCGCATGATCCAGGCGCTGGCCGCGATCATTCCCGCAACGATCAGCATCGCAATCATGGAGATCGCGTAGGCCGGCGCGTGCTTGCGAAACGACTCCGACAGCAGCCGGGCGACCAGGCGCATATTGGCGGAGGAACGGAAAAATTTGAGCAATGAAAAGGTCCTGCGGCGAAACATCCGGGAACGGCGGCCTATATAGGAACGGGCCGGCCAAGTCACGGCTGAAACGGCAGCCGCCAAAGTGCCGTCAGGATCATGAAACCTTAAAACCCCCGGATGCGCCAGCCGTGAACAGCGGCGTCGAACGCCTGCCGGCAGTCACTCGCTTCGCCGAACCGCCGGCGCGCGTTGCCCTGATTGGCAGGCTTCAAGCGGTTCACGCGGCCCCCCCTAAAAATTCTTGTCATCGGTCTCTTATCGGCTTTTGCCCCGATTGCCCGACTGCGGGAATTCGAATATCGTTGACCAAATGATAAAAAATCAGGGACGGGGCTAGTCTCGAACCTGTGGCAACCAGAGGTGGTCATAATATGCTCAGGAATAGTGTCTTTTCAGTCGGTACGCAGTTTTCGCGCAGGCAGGTTCTGCAGGCTGGCGCAGCCATGGTCGCGCTCGCCGCGGTCGGAATGCCGGTAAGCCTGTTCGCGCAGGAGAAACTCAAGGTCGCCGCCATCTACACCGTCCCCGTGGAGCAGCAATGGGTCAGCCGTATCCACAAGGCGGCCAATGCCGCCAAGGATCGCGGTGACATCGAATATGTCTATTCGGAAAACACTTCCAACACCGACTATGAGCGCGTCATGCGCGAATATTGCGAGGCCGGGCACAAGCTGATCGTCGGCGAGGTTTTTGGCGTCGAGGAGGCCGCGCGCGTCGTCGCCAAGGATTATCCCGACGTCGCCTTCCTCATGGGATCGAGCTTCAAGCCGGACGAAGCGGTGCCGAACTTCTCGGTCTTCGACAATTACATCCAGGACGCCTCCTATCTCACCGGCATCATCGCCGGCGCCATGAGCAAGTCGAAGAACATCGGCATGGTCGGCGGCTACCCCATCCCCGAGGTCAACCGTCTGATGAACGCCTTCATGGCGGGCGTGAAGGAAAGCACGCCGGACGCCAAATTCCAGGTTGCCTTCATCGGCTCGTGGTTCGATCCGCCCAAGGCCAAGGAAACCGCCTTCGCCCAGATCGACGGCGGCGCCGACCTGCTCTACGCGGAACGCTTCGGCGTTTCGGATGCCGCCAAGGAAAAGGGCGTGCTGGCCATCGGCAACGTCATCGACACCCAGGCCGATTATCCCGACACTGTCGTCGCCTCTGCGCTCTGGCACTTCGAGCCGACGCTCGACAAGGCGATCGCCGAGGTCAAGGCGGGAACCTTCAAGGCGGCCGATTACGGAGTCTACTCCTTCATGAAGGAGGGAGGCTGCTCGCTGGCGCCGCTCGGCGCCTTCGAGGGCAAGGTGCCGGCCGAAACCATGGCCAAGGTCGCCGAAAGGGAAAAGGCCATCAGGGACGGCTCCTTCACGGTCGAGATCAACGACGCCGAGCCTGCATCGAGCTAGCTCTCTTCTCCCCATTCTTGCGGGGGGAGAAGATGCCGGCAGGCAGATGAGGGGCAACGCCAACATTTTTTGGTCCGC
>JBKJRE010000338.1:0-2565 GCA_046594775.1 Rhizobiaceae bacterium
CGCGACGCCCAACGACAGCCCGTTCCTGCGCCGCCCGGATCTGTTGAAGAGCCTGGTGCTTTACTGGCAGCGTCATCCGGCGCTTTCCTACATGTTCTCCGGCCTGTTCATCGGCCCGACCAGCCAGGCTCCGCGTTTCGACGAAGCCCGTCACGACAGCCTCTATGAGCTGGAAATCGCCATGGCGCAGGTGCCGCTTCCAGGCAATGGTCCCGCGCCGCTGCCCTGGCTGGTCGACCGCCTGTTCCGCAACCTGCTCGTCGACGTGACCGGCAACACCCATCGCTCCGAAATCTGCATCGACAAGCTGTTTTCCCCGGACGGCCCGACTGGACGTCTCGGACTGGTCGAGTTCCGCGGCTTCGAGATGCCGCCAAACGCGCGCATGAGTCTGGCCCAGCAGCTTCTTGTCCGCGCCATCATCGCACGGCTGTGGCAGAACCCGCTGGATGGCCGTTTCACCCGGTGGGGCACGTCCCTGCACGACCGCTTCATGCTGCCCCATCATGTCTGGGCCGATTTCCTGAACGTGCTCGACGACCTGAAGCAGAACGGCTTCCAATTCCGACCGGAATGGTTCGACGCGCAACTGGAGTTCCGCTTTCCCTTCTGCGGCGAGGTCGAATACGCCGGGGTGAAGCTTGAGCTGCGGCAGGCGCTTGAGCCCTGGCACGTGATGGGCGAACAGGGCGCGATTGGCGGCACCGTCCGCTTCGTCGATTCCTCCGTGGAGCGCCTGCAGGTCAAGACCGAGGGGCTCAATCCGGAACGTCACGCCATCGCATGCAACGGGCGCGTGCTGCCGATGAAGGCGACCGACAATCGCGAGATCGCGGTTGCAGGCCTGCGCTACAAGGCGTGGCAGCCCGCTTCCGGCCTGCATCCCGGCCTGCCCGTCAACACGCCGCTGGTCTTCGATATCTACGACCGCTGGTCGGGACGCGCCGTCGGCGGCTGCATCTATCATGTCGCCCATCCGGGCGGCCGCAGCTACGACACCTTTCCGGTCAACGCCAACGAGGCCGAAGCCCGGCGACTGGCCCGCTTCGAACCGCGCGGCCACACGCCTTCAAGCTACGAGCCGAGGCAGGAAATGCCGTCCGAGGAGTTTCCGCTGACGCTCGATCTTCGACATGGTTCAAGGTTTTGACGGAAAATGCTCGAATAGATCACGAGGCCGGGACCTGGTGATATGACCGAAACGGCGCAAGCATCGACTGCCCCGGCGACCGCCGGCGGCAACCTGCTCTCGAGCTACCGGCCGATTGAAGGCGTTCTCGACGAGATGGTCGATGCTTCGGGCAATCCGAAGCCGGTGTGGCGGCAGTTCATCGCCGCGCTGGAAGTGCTCGGCCCGGACGAGCTTTCAAAGCGGTTCGCCCGCGCCGACCAGTATCTGCGCGACGCCGGCGTCTATTACCGCGTCTATGACAACAGCGGCGCCAATGAACGCGAATGGCCGCTGGCGCATGTGCCGCTGCTGGTCGACGAGGCCGAATGGGACGGCATCAGCAAGGGGCTGATCCAGCGCGCCGATCTGTTCGAGGCGATCTGCGCCGATATTTACGGGCCCAACAGCCTGGTGGAGCAGCGGGTGCTGCCGCCCGGCCTGGTGGCG
Source organism: Rhizobiaceae bacterium (assembly GCA_046594775.1). Classification (GTDB taxonomy): domain Bacteria; phylum Pseudomonadota; class Alphaproteobacteria; order Rhizobiales; family Rhizobiaceae; genus CAMYMG01. The sequence goes on from JBKJRE010000338.1 coordinate 1,619, forward strand.
CTGAGCCCCGAATATCTGCGTCCTTTCGCCGGCATCCAGCCGGCCGGCGGGCACCATCTGCACTTTTGCGCCTTCGAGCTCGGCAGGGGGCCGAATGGCGAGTGGTGGGTGCTGGGCGATCGCATGCAGGCGCCATCGGGCGCCGGCTTCGCCCTCGAAAACCGGGTCGCCACGACGCGCGCCCTGTCGGACATCTATGGCGACATGCATGTCCACCGGCTGGCCGGCTTCTTCCGCCGCTTCCGGGACGCTTTGACCGGCATGGCGGCCGAGCCCTTCGGCCGCGTCGCGATCCTGACGCCGGGGCCACTCAACGAGACCTATTTCGAGCATGCCTATATTGCGCGCTATCTGGGCATCATGCTGCTGGAGGGCGAGGACCTCACCGTCACGGACGGGCGGCTGATGGTTCGCACCGTCTCCGGCCTGAAGCCGATCAGCGTGCTGTGGCGGCGCATGGATGCCGCCTTTGCCGATCCGCTGGAACTGCGCTCCGACTCGCGCATCGGCACGCCGGGTCTGGCCGAGGCGATCCGCCGCGGCTCGGTGACGGCGGTCAACGCGCTCGGCTCGGGCATTCTCGAGACGCGAGCTTTTCTCGCCTTCCTGCCGAAGATCTCGCGGGCGCTGCGCGGCGAGGAACTTGCCCTGTCCTCGATCGCCACATGGTGGTGCGGCCAGGACGCCGAGCGCAGCCACGTCATCGAGAATTTCGATCGCATGATGATCGGGCCCGCGCAGTCGACCCGGCTGCCCTTCGAGGACGACAGCGCCACTGTTCTTGGCTCCACGCTGTCGGGCGACGACCGCGCCCGACTGCTGGCCGACATCGAGGCGAATGGCGCCAGCTTCGTCGGCCAGGAGGCGGTGACGCTTTCCACGACCCCCGTGTTCGTCGGCGGCTCCTTCGAGCCCCGTCCGGCGAGCCTGCGCGTCTATCTGGCGCG
>JBKJRE010000462.1:0-4262 GCA_046594775.1 Rhizobiaceae bacterium
ACCGAGACGTTGACGTCGGCGCGTAGCGAGCCCTCGTCCATGTTGCCGTCGCAGGTGCCGAGATAGCGCACAATGGTCCTGAGCTTGGTAACATAGGCCTTGGCCTCGTCAGCCGAGCGCATGTCGGGCTTCGACACGATCTCCATCAGGGCGACGCCGGAGCGGTTGAGATCGACATAGGACAGCGTCGGATGCTGGTCGTGCATCGACTTGCCCGCATCCTGCTCCAGATGCAGCCTCTCGATGCCAACCTCAATATCCTCGAAGCCGCCCTTCTTGTCGGGGCCGACCGATATGGTGACCGTGCCCTCGCCGACGATAGGCTGCTTGAACTGTGAGATCTGGTAGCCCTGCGGGAGATCGGGATAGAAATAGTTCTTCCGGTCGAAAACCGACTTGTGGTTGATCTGCGCCTTGAGGCCAAGGCCGGTCCGGATTGCCTGGCGAACACATTCCTCGTTGATGACGGGCAGCATGCCCGGCATCGCCGCGTCGACCAGGCTGACATTGGAGTTGGGCGCCGCGCCAAACCCCGTGGAAGCGCCGGAAAACAGCTTCGATTCCGACGTCACCTGGGCGTGGACCTCGAGCCCGATGATGATCTCCCAGTCGCCGGTGGCACCGGGAACGAGGCGTTTCGGGTCAGGTGTTCGGGTATCGACAAGGGACATGCGAAGTAGCCAGTTTTTCCGATGAAACAGGCCCGTTGGCTAGAACAAACCGTACGGACTGGCAAGAGAGCAGCTTGATCGAGATCAAGGCGAAACGCATTGACGGCCATCCTTGGCGAAGACTTGGGAGCTCCGCCATGGGACCTTTCGATTTCCTGACCTCCGGCAATGCATCAAAAACCCTGATGACGCGAATGATGACACGTTTCGGAGTCGACCGGCAGCTCCGGCGCCTGCCCGGCCATGGCGCGGCCACCGCTCGCGCCGTCGAGCGATGCAGCAGGTGTGGCCACGATGAAGAATGCGCCAGTTGGCTGGCGAACAATGACGATCCGGCCGCGCCGCCGGAATTCTGCCGCAACAGCGATCTTATCGCGCGTCTGCGTGACTCGGTCGAGACCGCACCCTAAACCGCAAAGCCTACTGCGAAGAGGAAGTTCAGGCCGTCGCGATGTAGCTGCGGATTTCGGCCGCCTCCCGCTCGACATCTTCGATGCGCCGCTTGACCACGTCGCCGATCGAGATGATGCCGTCGAGATGCCCGTCCTTTTCGACCGGCAGATGGCGGAACCTGCCCTTTGTCATGATTTCCATCACTTCGTTGACCGTGTGATGCTCGTTGCAGATCTTGACCTTGGGCGTCATCACCTGGCGAACGGTCTGTTTGAGCGCACCGGCGCCATCCTTGCTGATGACACGAACGATATCCCGTTCCGAGATGATCCCGACGATCTTGCGATCGCCATTGGTAACAACCAGTGCTCCGATCCGATGCTCGGCCAGGATCCGCACAGCTTCCGCGAGAACTTCATTGGGCCCGAGTGTGAAAACATCGTGACCCTTCTGCTCGAGAATGGCTTTGACCGTCATGGCGTCCTCCTGCTGAATTGCCGGGCCTGTGCCCCCAACGCTATTTCTCCGGTTGACGCCAATCGTGCTACCGGAACGGGCGCAATTCAAGCTAGTATTGCACAAGCGCCTTGAAGCATCGGCCCAGAGGCGGGCCTGCACGGCTAGGATTCCAGCTTTTCCGGATGCCGGTCGAAGGCCGAGATGCCAAAGAAACCAACGAGAAAGCCGCCGATGTGCGCCTCCCAGGCGATCTGGCTCTGCTCGCCCGGCGTCAGGCCGATCAGGCCGGTGACGAGGTTGATGACCATCCAGACGGCGAGAAACGCGACAACCCCGCGCGACCTGAGCACGACGGAGATAGGCAGCACCGGGCCGCCGAACGCCGACCTGCCCGAGCTCCGATCGATGCGGAACCCGAAACGGGCGGCGGCTCCCATCATTCCCGATATGGCGCCCGACGCGCCGACCAACGGCGACTGGTCGTTCATGTGAAGCCCATAATGCAGGGCAACGGCCGCCACCGAGGCGGCGACCCAAAACAGCACAAAGCGTGCCGGTCCGAGACGGTTTGCCAGCGGTGAGCCGAAGGCGCCGAGCCAGACCATGTTGAAGACAAGATGCATGAGGCTGCCATGCAGCAGCGAATAGGTGACCGGGCTGGTGAAGAAATAGACGTCGACGGCAAACTGTCCGGAATACCGGAAGGGTATGAAAGCCGCCCTGACCAGGAAATCATAATCCTGTTGCATGGTGAGGACGTGGAACTGCATGACATAGACGACCGCGCAGGCCGCCATGAAGGCGAGCACGATGCCCGGCAGGTTGAAAACCGGCTCGCGTGGCGCCGGCGCAAACGCCTCGTGATCGGGCTCCTCGCGGCTGATTTCCAGGTCGGCGGACTGAGGATCGGTTTCGGCGGGATGCTTGATGATCATGACTGACGCATGTAGCCCACGGCTTGCCGAATCACAAAAAGAAAAGCCGTCCAGAGTTTCCCCCGGACGGCTGGTCGAGCCCCAACTCTCCCAAGATTTCTTGACTGAAGTGCTGTCTTCGTCGTGAAGGTGATGTGCCACGGACACAGTTTCGGCGCAACGTAAACCATTCATTAACCTTAACAGCCCGGCACCGTTAACAACCCGAGACCGTGCTGGCACGATTCCTGCTCCGCACTGCATGTAGGTTATCGGAGACTGGCGATTCTGTTCACCGATGGCACAGACTGAAACAGAACGTGCGGAGCTTTACCGGATGAAACAGAACGCATCGATAACGCTGTTTCGATATTGGAACGCCCTTCGAGGCGGGCGCCCTGCCCCCATGCGCACGGAAATCGAGCCAGCCGACATCAAGACGCTTCTCGCCGACACCTTCATCCTGGAGAAGGATACGCGGGGGGAAGCGGTGTTCCGTTTGGCAGGCACGAGGCTTTGCGCCATTTACGGCCGCGAGCTCAAGAGCTTCTCGTTTCCCTCGCTTTGGCGCGAAAAGGACCAGCGGCTGATTGCGCGCCTCGCGCAGGGCGTGTTCGAGACCAAGACAGTAGTCGTGCTCGCCTTTGAAGGGGTGAGCCAGAATGGCAGGACAAACCTGTTCGAGATGCTCATCCTGCCGCTCGACGGCGGCATCGCCAACCCGCGCAGCCTCGGGGTCATGTCGAGTGTCCAAAAGCCGTTCTGGCTCGGCGCAGACCCGATCCTGGAGGCAAACATCCAATCGGTTCGGGTTGTCGATCCGGACCGCGAGACCCAGTTCCTGAACAGCCGGCAGGAAGTCGACGTCCCCGCCCTGTCACCGAACGAACTGCCAGCCTCCGGCGAGCTTCTGCGGCCAACCGGACCGAGAAAGATCAGGCATCTCGTGCTGCTCGATGGCGGGCGCGAAGAATAAGGCAGAAAAGGGGCGGCAACAGGGCCCGAACTTACGCCTTGTTAACCTGTTTGGCCCAAGCTCACGAAGAATCTTCGCCTTGTTGGCGCAGTACATTCAGCGAGGATCAAGCAACGATGAGGTCAGCGGCGGTCGACTACGCGCCGTCAACGGCGGAAAGGCGCAATTTTCAACGCGTTCGCGTTAAGATCTATGGCCGTTTCATGCTGGAGGACCGTACCGATCATCCGTGCCAGGTCATGGACATGTCGCCTGGCAACGTATCGCTTCGCACAGACCGCACGGGCCAGCCCGGCGAAAAGGTCATCGCCTATATCGACCATATCGGCCGTATCGAGGGCGTCATCACCCGCACGCTGCAGGACGGTTTCGCCATGACCGTCGTGGCGTCCGACCGCAAGAAGGACAAGCTGGCTGCTCAACTGACATGGCTGGCCAACAAGCACGAACTCGACCTTCCCGAGGATCGTCGCCACGACCGCGTGGCGCCGCCTACTCCGATGAGCGTGCTGCAACTTGTCGACGGGCGCCAATACGAGTGCCGCATTATCGACCTTTCGCTGTCCGGCGCCGCGATCGAGATCGACGTCAAGCCGGCTGTCGGCATCCAGGTGACACTGGGCACCATGCGCGGCCAGGTCGTCCGTCATTTCGAGGACGGCATTGCGATTGAATTCGCGGTGATCCAGCGGCAGGGAATGCTCGACAGCGAATTCAGCGGCAAGGTCGGTTCCTAGAGCGTTTCAAGGTTAGATTGAATCATTCTGCCGGAGGCAATTCGAGACAAGGTCGAGGGGTTTGGCGAAGGTCGTACCGGGTGGTACGACCGAGACGAAGCCCGATGGATTT
>JBKJRE010000500.1:0-15636 GCA_046594775.1 Rhizobiaceae bacterium
CGACGAGCGTCAGGCCAGCCTGCTTCGCAAGCGCTACGCCCCAAGAGGTGAAGCCCGAGCGTGATACCAGAACCGGAATGCCCATGCGCACCGTCTTGATGGTCATTTCCGAGGTCAGGCGGCCGGTCGTGTAGAGAATCTTGTCGGCCGGATCGATCCGATGCCGGAACATCCAGCCGGCGATCTTGTCGACCGCATTATGCCGGCCGACATCCTCCATGTAGCACAGCGGTTCGCCCTGCCGGCACAGCACGCAGCCGTGAATCGCGCCCGCCTCGAGATAGAGCGAGGGCGTGGTGTTGATGGTCCTGGTCATCTGGTAGAGCCAGGAGGTGCGCAGCTCTGCCGCCGGCAGCTTGACGTCTTCCAGCGCCTCCAGCAGATCCCCGAAGGCAGTCCCCTGCGCACAGCCGGAGGTCAGCGTCCGCTTCTTCAGCTTCTCCTCGTAGTTGGTGCCGCGTTGGGTGCGCACGACAACGACCTGCAGATCGTCATCATAATCCACGCCGGTGACGACATCGTCGAATTTCAGCATGTTCTGATTGAGGAGGTAGCCGATCGCCAGATATTCCGGATAGTCGTTGATCGTCATCATGGTGACGATCTCCTGCGCGTTGAGGTAGAGCGTCAGCGCGCGCTCCGCAGGCACATTGACCTCGACGGCGGCGCCTGTCTGGTCGATTCCCTTCACCCGCTCCGTCAGCTTCGGCGCATGGGGATCGGGCATGATCAGCTCGGCATTGACTGGCATTTTCGCCTGCTGCATTCCATTCTCGAAAAATCTGCTTGCTGGCGGACGGCAATATCGACGCTATCCGGCGGAGCGAAAAACTATCGCGTCCCACCGGCATAATATAGGGGCAAAGCGTCCCGTTCGTCAGGGACAGGCAATATCAGGCGCGAAGGAAACGCTAAAAGTGGCCCAGCTTACCGACGACTGCTTCGCATTTGGCGGACCGATGATGTCGGTCGAGGACGCGGCGGCTCTTTTGGTCTCGCGACTCACCCCGGTCGCTGAAACGGAAACGGTCGGTCTGGTGGCAGCAGACGGCCGCATCCTCGCCGGCGATCTTGTCGCACAGATGCCGCTGCCGCCTTTCACCAATTCCGCGGTAGACGGCTATGCCGTGCGCGCGTCCGATCTGCCGCAGGCCGGCGCGAGGTCACTTGCCATCAAGGGGCGCATCCAGGCCGGCGGCGATGCGGCCGAGGTCGTCCCGCCCGGTCACTGCGTGCGAATTTTCACGGGTGCGCCCATGCCGTCCATGTCTGATACGGTCTTCATGCAGGAAGACGTGCGGGTCGACGATGCGGCTGCCACTGTCACTTTGCCAGCGGGCCTTGAGAAAGGCGCCAATGTGCGCCCTGCCGGAGAAGACATTGCGCCGGGCACGACCGTGCTACAGGCCGGTCACCAGATGCGACCGCAGGACGTTGCGCTCGCCGCCGCCCTTGGAATGACCTCCCTGGAGGTCCGCCGGCGTGTTCGCGTTGCGGTTTTTTCGACCGGTGACGAGATTGTGGCGCCCGGCCAGCCGCGCGGCGGCGCCCAGCTTTTCGATTCCAACCGCTTCATGCTGATGGCCATGCTGGCGCGCCTCGGATGCGAGGTCACCGACCTCGGAATCCTCGGAGACGATCAGGCGGCGATTGCCGGTACGCTGGAAAGCGTGGCGCCGACGCACGACCTCATCCTGACGTCGGGCGGCGTGTCGACAGGCGAAGCCGACCATGTGAAGGCAGCCGTGGAAGGCGTCGGCTCCCTCATCTTCTGGCGGGTAGCGATCAAGCCTGGCCGACCCGTGGCAATGGGCGTCATCCGGGGCTGCGCCTTCATCGGCCTGCCCGGCAATCCGGTGGCGAGTTTCGTGACATTTGCGCATCTTGCGCGTCCCGCCATCCTGGCGATGGCAGGACGCCCGGTGGCAACGCCGGTTGCGACGACCGTTCGCGCCGCATTCTTCTATCGCAAAAAGCCTGGCAGGCGCGAATATGTGCGCGCGACAATTGTCACTGCGGCGGATGGGGCGCCGGAGGCCGCAAAGTTCCCGCGTGAAGGCGCTGGTCTGCTCTCTTCGCTGGTCGATACAGACGGTCTCGTCGAACTCGACGAAGCCACACTTGCGGTCGAGCCCGGGCAGATGGTGACTTTCCTGCCCTATTCCGGCCTCATGTGAAGGAGATGAGAACTGCCGCTGCGGCCTGCTACAGATCGAGCCGCCGCGCGCCGTTGCCCCACAGGGACGCTGGCCGATTGACGAACCATTTGCGCTTCGACATCCTCGCGCCATGACCACAGCCAAGCTCGATCTGTCGGGATTGAAATGTCCCTTGCCGGCTTTGAAGACGCGCAAGGCGTTGAAGGGGATTATGCCGGGAAACCGGCTTGAGGTCAGCTGCACCGACCCGATGGCCGCAATCGATATTCCCCACCTGCTAACCGAAACCGGCGATCGACTTGAAAAGACCGACAGGGATGGCAACACCATCGTTTTCCTCATCGAGAAGGCGCAGCCCTGACGCTGCCTGCCTCGCGGATGGGGTTGGATGGCAGATTACCGGGACTTCAAGGTCTCTCAAGCGCCAATGTAGACCCAAGTTGGCGCCCGAGAAGTTGAAATTGCGGCATGAGAGTCGTAACTTTTGTAGCGTGAGGAAGAAATTTTGCCTAATGGTGAAAAATTGGCAGGCGAGCCTTTGACCATCAGAGCAAATCAGAAAGGCACAGCATGACGATGCAGGACCGGCGGCCGCGCGATCGTGGACCGAAAGGCCGGGCGCTGAATGATGCAGCGCTGGAGGAAGTGCGCGACCTTCTGGGAGATCGTCCACGCCGGCGGGATCTGCTGATCGAGCATCTCCATCTCATACAGGACCGGTTTGGCTCGCTTTCGGCGGCTCACCTCAGGGCGCTCGCCGAGGACATGCGCCTCTCGCAGGCCGAGGTCTACGAGGTCGCGTCCTTCTACGACCATTTCGACATCGTCAAGGAAGGCGAGGCGCCGCCAGCTCCGCTGACCATCCGGGTTTGCGATTCCGTAAGTTGCATGCTTGCCGGCGCCGAGAAGCTGATAGGCGAATTGAGCGCAGCCGTTGACCCGGCATCCATTCGGGTGATGCGCGCACCATGCATGGGCCGTTGCGCCGGCGCGCCAGCTGCCCGCATCGGCGACCGCGAAGTCGATCACGCAACTGCCGGCAGGCTCCAGGCAATGGCGCAAAGCCGCGAAACCGACGTGGTCATGCCCGCCTATATTGATCTGGCGACCTACCTGGAAGCCGGCGGGTACGAGACCTTGCGCAACGTCCGTAGCGGTGCCATCGGCATCGACGCCATCATGGAAAAGTTGCAGGATGCGGGTCTGCGCGGTCTTGGGGGCGCGGGGTTTCCCGCCGGAAAAAAATGGGGTTTCGTTCGCTCATATCCGGGTCCCCGCCTGATGTCGGTCAACGGCGACGAAGGCGAGCCAGGTACGTTCAAGGATCGGATCTACCTGGAGAAGGACCCGCACCGCGCCTTTGAGGGCGCGCTGATCGCGGCCCATGCTGTCGAGGCCGAACGCATCTACTACTACATGCGAGACGAATATCCGGCGGTGCTGGCGATCCTGCGCAAGGAGATCGCTGGCCTCGAGGCCGCCGAAATCGTAACACCCGGCTTCATCGAACTCAGACGCGGCGCCGGCGCCTATATCTGCGGCGAAGAGAGTGCGATGATCGAAAGCATCGAGGGCAAGCGCGGTCTGCCGCGCAACCGTCCGCCCTATGTTGCCGAGGTCGGATTGTTCGGCCGCCCGACGCTCAACCACAATGTCGAGACGCTGTGGTGGATACGCGACATCATCGAGCAGGGTCCAAAGTGGTTTGCCGACAAGGGCAAGCCAGGCCATCCGGGTGCCCGCTCATGGTCGGTGTCGGGCCGGATAAAACAGCCGGGCGTCAAGCTGGCGCCGGCTGGCGTTACGGTGCGCGAACTCATCGACGACTATTGCGGCGGCATGGCCGAGGGGCACGAATTCAAGGCCTATTTGCCGGGCGGCGCCTCGGGCGGTATCCTGCCGGCCGAGATGGGCGACGTGCCGCTGGATTTCGGCGGCGAACTTGCAAAACTTGGCGCCTTTGTCGGCTCCCATGCGGTCGTGGTGTTTTCGCAGGCCGACAGCATCAAGGATGTGACGGTGAACCTGCTTGAGTTCTTCAAGCATGAGAGTTGCGGCCAGTGCACGCCCTGCCGGGAAGGCACCCAGAAGATGGTTTCGCTCCTGCACGAAAAGGGCCCGATGAACGAAGCCGGCCTTCGCGACCTCGAGATGGTGATGCGCGATTCCTCTATCTGCGGGTTGGGACAGGCAGCGCCCAATCCGGTCAACCATTTGCTGACACACTTTCGGGAAGATCTTTGAGATGACCGGCAAAATCGACTTCACGCTCGACGGAAAAGCGGTTTCGGCCGAACCGGGCGAGACCATCTGGGAGATCGCCAGGCGCGAAGGGACGAAGATCCCGCATCTTTGCCATGTCGATCTGCCGGGTTACCGTCCCGACGGCAATTGCCGCGCCTGCATGGTCGACATCGAGGGAGAGCGGGTATTGTCCGCCTCCTGCATCCGCAAGCCGACGCCCGGCATGGTGGTCAAGACCGACACCGAGCGCGCCGAGAAGTCGCGCCAGATGGTATTCGAACTTCTGGCCAGCAACATGCGGCCGCCAGAAACCGGACCCGACGGACGGTCCCTGTTCTGGGACTGGGCCGGCTCGATGGGCATTTCGGCCGATGGCCGTTTCGGCTCGAAATTCACCGGCGACCATTCGGCGGCGGAATTCGACATCACCAATCCGGCCATCGCGGTCAATCTCGACGCCTGCATCGCCTGCGGCGCCTGCGTTCGCGCCTGCCGCGAAGTCCAGGTCAATGACGTCCTTGGCATGGCCGAGCGCGGCAGCCACGTCGTGCCGGTCTTCGACATGCACGACCCGATGGGCCTGTCGACCTGCGTCACCTGCGGCGAGTGCGTCCAGGCCTGCCCGACGGGCGCGCTGTTCGAGAAGTCGCTGATGGACAGGGCCGGCAAGACCCGCGTCGTCCACGACTTCGACAAGGTCGTCGACACGCTCTGCCCGTTCTGCGGCGTCGGCTGCCAGACCAGCGTGGCGGTCAAGGACAACCGGATCGTACAGGTCGACGGCCGCGACGGCTACGCCAACGAAAACCGGCTTTGCGTAAAGGGCCGTTTCGGTTTCGACTACGCGATGTCCCCTGACCGCTTGACCAAGCCCCTCATCCGCCGCGACGACGCGCCGAAGGCCGGCGATATTGACATGCGCGGCGTCGACCCGCTCACGGTTTTCCGCGAGGCGACGTGGGAGGAGGCGCTCGACCGCGCCGCCTCCGGCCTCAAGACGATCCTGGCCGAGCATGGCGGCAAGGCGCTGGCCGGCTTCGGCTCCGCCAAGGGGTCCAACGAGGAAGCCTATCTGTTCCAGAAGTTGGTGCGCCAGGGTTTCGGCACCAACAATGTTGACCACTGCACGCGGCTTTGCCATGCCTCGTCGGTTGCGGCGCTGATGGAAGGCGTTGGCTCCGGCGCCGTCTCCGCCCCGTTCATGGATGCGTTGAAGTCCGACTGCATTATCGTGATCGGCGCTAGACCGACGACCAATCACCCGGTCGCCGCCACCTATTTCAAGCAGGCCGCCAAGCGCGGCGCCAGGCTCATCATCATGGATCCGCGCGGCCAAGACATGATGCGCCACGCCACGCATTCGCTGCGCTTCAAGGCGGGCAGCGACGTCGCCATGCTCAACGCGCTGATCCACGTCATCATCGAGGAAAATCTCTATGACGAGCAATATATCCAGGCCAACGTCTCCGGCTTCGAGGCGCTGAAGCAAAAGGTCAAGGACTTCTCCCCCGAAGCCATGGCCGAGGTCTGCGGCGTCGAGGCTGCCATGCTGCGCGACGTTGCGCGCACCTATGCCCGCGCCGAGCGCTCGATCATCTTCTGGGGCATGGGCATTTCCCAGCACACACACGGCACCGACAATGCGCGCTGCCTGATCGCGCTGGCGCTCATCACCGGCCATGTCGGCCGCCCCGGTACGGGCCTGCATCCGCTGCGCGGCCAGAACAACGTCCAGGGCGCCTCCGACGCCGGCCTGATCCCGATGTATTTTCCGGACTACAAGTCGGTCGAGAATGCCGACATCCGCGGCCAGTACGAGAATTTCTGGGGCCAGACGCTCGACCCCAAGCGCGGTCTCACAGTGGTCGAGATCATTGACGCGATCCACGACGGCGAGATCAGGGGCATGTACATCATGGGCGAGAACCCGGCCATGTCCGACCCCGACCAGATCCACGCCCGCGCGGCGCTGGCCAAGCTCGATCATCTCGTCGTGCAGGACATCTTCATGACCGAAACGGCATGGCATGCCGACGTCATCCTGCCGGCCTCGGCACATGCCGAAAAACTCGGCACCTACACCAACACCAACCGCCAAGTGCAGATCGGGCGGCCGGCGCTCGACATGCCCGGAGAGGCAAGGCAGGATTGGGAACTGATCGTCGATCTTGCCCGCAGGGTCGGCCTCGACTGGAACTACGGTCATGTTTCGGAAGTCTATACCGAGATGGCGCAGGTGATGCCGTCGCTGAAGAACATTTCCTGGGATCGCATCGAGCGCGAGGGCTCGGTCATCTACCCGGCAGGCGCGCCCGACAAGCCGGGCAGCGAGGTCATCTTCTCGTCCGGTTTCCCGACCGCCGACGGCCGCGGCCGCATCGTCCCGGCCGATCTGGTGCCACCGAGCGAGGTGCCGGATGCGGAGTACCCGCTGGTGCTGACGACCGGGCGCCTATTGGAGCACTGGCACACCGGCTCGATGACGCGCCGGGCAGGCGTTCTCGACGCCATCGAACCGACCGGAATCGCCACCATGAACCCGCGCGAGATCGGACGGCTTGGCCTCAGGCAGGGCGACATGGTCTCGGTCGAGACCCGGCGCGGCACGGTCGAGGCCATCCTGCGCGCCGACCGCGAGGTGGCCGACGGCATGGTCTTCATGCCGTTCTGCTTCGTCGAGAGCCCGGCCAACCGGCTGACCAATCCGATGCTCGACCCCTACGGCAAGATTCCGGAGTTCAAATATTGCGCGGCGCGGGTAAGCGCCATCGAACAGATGGCAACCGAAGCGGCTGAATAGCCTCAACTGCCGACAGCGCTCCATTCCGGCACTGCCGGAATGCAGGGGGATCGGATCTTATTCGAAAATGATCGCCGGTGTCGTGTCGGTCTGGCGCTCGGCCAGGACGCGCTCCCAGGCGAGCCGCGCGATTTCGCGATAGACCTTCGCGTGCGGCCCGTCCGGCGCCGAAACCACCACGGGCGTGTCGCCGTCCGAGGTCTCGCGGATCTCCATATCGAGCGGCACTTCCCCGAGGAAGGGAACGCCGATGCGCTCGGCCTCCTTGCGCGCCCCGCCATGGCCGAAAATGTCGTGGCGGCCGCCACAATCCGGGCAGATGAAATAGCTCATATTCTCGACGATGCCGAGGATCGGAACATCGACCTTGCGGAACATGCTCAGTCCCTTTCGAGCGTCTATCAGCGCCAGGTCCTGCGGCGTCGAAACAATGACTGCCCCGGCCAGCGGCACGTTCTGCGCCATGGTCAGTTGCGCATCGCCGGTGCCGGGCGGCATGTCGACCACCAGCACGTCGAGTTCGCCCCACTCGACCTCGCGCAGCATTTGGGTCAGCGCTGAGATGACCATCGGCCCGCGCCAGATCATCGGTGTCTCCTCGTCGACCAGGAAGCCCATCGACATGACCTTCAGCCCGTAGCCCTCCATCGGCTTCAGGATGCGGCCCGACACGTTCTGCGGACGCCCCGAGATTCGCAGCAGCCGGGGCATCGACGGTCCGTAGATGTCGGCGTCCAGAATGCCGACCTTCAGCCCGTTGGCCTGCAGGCCGAGCGCCAGGTTGGCGGCCGTGGTCGACTTGCCGACGCCGCCCTTGCCGGAGGCGACAGCGATGATCGCGCCGATGCCCGGGACGCCGGCCTTGGCGGCGGGCGCATGCGCGTGCGGGGCGGCGCGCGCCGCCATCGGCGGCGGCACGGCGGCGGCTTGGCCGGTGCTTGGCGCCGGCCGTACAGGTCGACTCGGGCTGCCGGCCGTCCGCGTCGCCGTCAGCACCACGGTCGCCTTCTCGACGCCCTCTGCGCCGGATGCCGCCCGCTCGGCGGCGGCACGCAGCGGCTCCAGTTCCTCGGCGCGCTCGGCCGGCACGGTCAGCGAGAAGAACACGGTCGAGCCGGAAATCACGATATCGGACAGCAGGCCGAGATCGACGATATTGCCGCTCAGATCGGGCCCCTTGACCCGCCTCAGTTGTTCGAGAACCGTTTCCTTGCTAATCGCCATACGAATGCCCTGCTGTTACGCCGTTTCCAGCTGTGACATATTGCAATTGACCCCGGCGGCCAATGCATCATGGCGAAATTCGCCTGTTGCCGGCAAACAGAACGCGCAGCGAGGCGAAGCATGCAATCAAAGGCCAACCGCAAGCAGAGACGGGCAGCGCCAGAACCGCAAAAGCTCGACACGAAAGCCTTTGTCGAACTGGCAGACCGCTTCGTCGATGTCGCCAACCGCGCCAACTGCACGGTGCCCGCCACGGATGTGCACATGGCCTTCCTCTACGGCGCGGCGCGCTACAACGCGCATGTCGCCCGCAACATCCGCGATGTGGCCGACCACGAGGCGTTCGTCGAGGAGATGGCTGGCGTCTACAAGCAGATGCTGCGCAACCACCTCGCCGACCCGGCACTGTGAACCATCGACTGCGGTGAACTAACCAGCAAGCCTGCTGCGGATCGAGACCCGCTTTTGCGGAGCTTCCGATTCGGCCGCATCGGTATGGTTCCTGCCTTTTGGCGTTATGGCGTCTTCGGCCGGCCTTTCGACGCGTTCAAGCGCCGCAACCGGCAATTCTTCCGGGCCGTCGCTCGGCCGAGCGTCAGGCTCGTCTTCGACAAGTTGGTCCGTTTCGGGCGTCACCGCATCGCTTTCATCAAGTTCAGCCGCCTCTTCCCCGATCGGTTGCGAGAGCCGGCCGGAATCATGCTGCGCCTGTTGTTCGCCCTGGGTCAAAAAGCCTCGTCCAATCTGCCACAGCGACTTGTAGACGCTGTGCGTTGGATTGCGGAAGTCCTCGTCATAGTCGTTCAGGCCGTCCACATTCGCAAACACCGGATCGGTGCGCCACAGCTTGCGCAGCGCCGCCTTGCGCAACAATTCCGGCACGCCGCGCTTCAGGAAGACCGTGAAATCGTCGTCCTTGCCGAGCGCATCGATGTCGATGGCTTCGGCGGCCAGGCGGTTGGCCTCGAGCTCCTCGTCGAGCGCCTCTGCTTCCGACGAGTCGGCGGTGTCGGGAAGCGCCTCGGGCGCCGGCTCGGCCAGCTCCGGCGGCGCCTGGTCGACCTCGCGTTTGCGTCTCGACCAGCGCGACAGGAAGCCCTCTTCCGGGTCCTCCTTCTCAGCCATCCAGCTTGCCTCCGCCAGGCTTCTGCCGGTCCATGAAGATCGGCTCCTTGCCGAATTTCTGGTCCTCCACGTCGACGCGGTCGCGGCGGCGCTTTCTGAACTCCTCCTCACGGTGATAGTGGTCGACGAACTCCTTGATCGTCGCCTCGATATCGGCCGGCATCGCGATTCGCTCGATAATGTCTTCGCCGCTGTCCTCGAAATCCTGCGCCTCGTAGGGCGAGGCCGTCACCGCATGAACGAACCAGGGAAGCGGATGCGCGTCGTCCACGCTCCGGCGCAGGGCGACGAAAAGCGCCGGGGCCCGGCTGTTGAAATTGTGCACATAGGCTTCGGTTTCCGTTGCGTGGCAGCTTATTTCGGTCACCCCCATGAAATAACGGGTGACATTGTCGTCGCTGAGCAGCACCTCGCCCTCCGACAGGCCGGAGAAGGCCGGCGTCACGCCGACCGGAATCCAGTAGTCGGTCGCCCAGCGCGACACCGACTTTCGCCGCTCGGCCAATACGCCGGTCAGGATGGACAGTTCACGCGCCAATGCCTTCAGCATGCTCCCATGTTGGCGTGCGCGGTTTGCGAACGCCGCCGCAGAGCATAAGGTGTTCCGGCGCAGCAACAAGGGTAAAGCAATGAGTTCGATGAAGCATCGCGTGCTGGTATGCAATTGCGAGAAGTCCATGAAAGTGGACGGCGCCGCGATTGCGCGCGCGCTCGATATTTCCGGCCTCCCGGTGCACTCGCAGCTGTGCCGCGCCGAAATAGGCGTTTTCGAACAGGCGCTTGCCTCGGACGACGGCGTTTTTGTCGCCTGCACGCAGGAAAGCGCGCTGTTTTCCGAAGTGGCCGAAGATGCGGGCCGCGCGGCGCCGCAGGTCGGCAACATCCGCGAACTGGCCGGCTGGACGGCCGATACCCGGCCGGTTGCGCCGAAAATGGCAGCGTTGATTGCGGCATCGGTGCTGCCGACCCGACCGGCGCGGCTGCGCCGGGTCGAAAATGACGGCCTCTGCCTCGTCGTCGGCGCCGGCCAGGCTGCCCTCGATGCCGCCGCCCTCCTCAACCGCAGCCTGTCGGTCACCCTGCTGCTCACCGATGCGCAGGATGTCCTGTTGCCGCTGGTGCTCGATTTTCCGGTCTTTTCCGGCCGCATCGCGCGCGCCACCGGGTCGCTGGGCGCCTTCGAGATCGTCGTTGACGGCTATGCGCCGATGCTGCCCTCTTCGCGCGCAACGCCGCAATTTGCGCTGGCCCGCGACGGCGCCAAGTCGAACTGCAGCGTGCTCTTCGACATGAGCGGCGCAACTGCGCTGTTTCCCAGGCCCGAAGGGCGCGACGGCTATTTCCGGGTCGATCCGGCCGATCCCGTCCGAGTCATGCAGGCGGTGTTTGAGGCAAGCGGCTATGACGGCGAGTTCGAAAAGCCGATCTACGTCACCTACGACGCATCGATCTGCGCGCATGAGCGGTCGCAGAAGACCGGCTGCACCAAATGCCTCGACAATTGCCCGCCCGGCGCCATTTCACCGGCCGGCGACAATATCGTCGTCGATACCGCCATTTGCGGCGGTTGCGGCAATTGCGCGGCCCATTGCCCCACCGGCGCCATCGCCTACGACTATCCGGCGCGGCCGCAGTTGATAACCCGCGTCCAGATGCTGGCGCGGACCTATCTCGAGGCTGGCGGCGAAGCGCCCGTCCTGCTGCTGCATGATGCCGGCCACGGCGCGCCGCTTATCAACGCCATGGCGCGTTCCGGGCGCGGCCTGCCGGCCAACGTCATTCCGCTGGAACTCCATTCGGCGACCGGAGTTGGCCACGATCTCATCGCCTCGGCGCTGGCCGCCGGCTTCCGGTCGCTGGCCGTCCTTGTCGATCCGCGCAAGACCGGCGAGCTTCACGCGTTGAATGAGGAAACGCTGCTGGTGGATTCATTTCTCGACGGTTTTGGGCTTTCGCTTTGCCGCGTCCTGACGCTTGTGGAAAGCGATCCCGATGTCGTCGAGAACGCCCTTTATGGGCTAGCTCCTCCGACGGAGATCGCACGGCAGAATTTCGCCCCGGTCGGCGGCAAGCGCGATGTCGCCCGCGCGGCGATCGCACTCCTCGCCAAGGCCGGCAAATCCGCAAGCGAGATCATCGAACTTCCCGCATATGCGCCCTATGGCGCGATCATTGTCGACCGGGAGAAATGCACGCTGTGCATGGCCTGCGTTTCGGCCTGCCCTGCCGACGCGCTGCGCGACAATACCGAGAAGCCGGAACTGCGCTTCGTCGAATCCGCATGCGTGCAATGCGGCATCTGCGCCGCCACCTGCCCGGAGGACGCCATCGCACTGGCGCCGCGCTACAATCTCGCGCCGACAGTCATGCAGCCGGTTACGCTCAACGAGGACGAACCCGCCGAATGCACGCGCTGCGGCAAGGCTTTCGCCTCGCGCGGCGTGCTCGAGCGCGTTAAGCGCACACTTGGCGGCAAGCACTGGATGTTCGAGACCGACGAGCGCATTTCGCTGATCGACATGTGCGAGAGCTGCCGCCTCGAGGTACTGTCTGGCGACGGCGCGGACCCCTTCGCCATCGCGCAGCGGCCTAAGGTGCGCACCACCGAGGATTATCTCGAGGCCGACCGAAAAGGCCTGTCGGTCGAGGATTTTCTCGGCGGCGATTAGCTCGTATCCGCTTCAGTTTCGTTGCGTGCAGACGGATCGAGCCCTTTGAAGCGACAGTTTCGCCGCATCGTCGTCCATCAGGCCCTGGTCGAGCAGGGCGTTGATTTCGGCCGAGCGCTTGGCGACGCACGCGTCGACGCCGGCCGGGGTCCCGAGGCCGGGCAATTGCGCGGCGCTTGGCAGGGCCACGACGCGGTCACTGTTGCGCTCTGCCTGCTCCCAGACAAACCATGCGACCGCGGCGAGCAGGATGGCGAGCGCGAGGGCCACGAGCCGCATCCAGGGCGCGTTGGCGATCGTGTGTGACGAAGTTGTCATGGCGGTCATCCCTATTGCCGTGTGTTTTCGAACGGAAGGTTGGTCAGCAGGTTCTGCGGTTTCAGCCGGATCAGATTGTCGGCTGTCGTCGCCAGGCCGAGATAGGCGTGCTTGCCGCGCATCGTCGCCGCGATGGCGTCCTGATCGAGGAATTCGAGCCGGAACAGGGCGGCGATCCGCGCCAGTCGCCGCTCCTCGATGTTCGTGCCTTCGTAGAGTCCGTTGAGTATCTGCGTCGCTTCCGCGTCGAGCCCGACGTGCCAGGTCCAGCGTTCGTCGGTGATCGACTGCATCGCCTGCACCCGCACCCGCAGGCGGAAGAAATGGCCGATCCAGCGCTCGATGACGCGCGCCAGCGCATCCTGCGCCGGCTGCGTGAAGCGGAAATCGAGCGCCATGTTGAACTGGTCGGCGCGCGCCCAGTAGCTTTCGGCATTGTCCTCGGTCATGACATCGAGCGAGACCTCCCGCATCGGCGTCCCTGCCTCGGCCAGGAGCGCGCCCAGCCCTCCCATGCCACCCGATTCGGAGTACATTTCAACCACTTCCGCATCGGCGAGCATCAGCTGGCCGTCGGCAACCGTCGCCTTCTGCTCGCGGAACAACAGCTCCGATGCCCGCGCCACGAAGGCGTCCTCTTCGCCGGCCAGCATGTTCGAGACGATCAGGTGGACGAGCTGTTCGATGAAAACCGGCGGAACCCTTGTGGCACCGGGCGAAAACAGCGCCATGTAGCCCGCCTCCAGCGAGCCGTGCCGCAGCAGATGGTCGCGGTAGCCGAGCAGCAGGCGGTAATTGTCGGCCGCGTCCGGATCGGCGAGCGCCGTCAGCTCGTCGTCGGCAACCGCCGCGTCCGGGCGTTCCATCAGCCTCTCGAAAAGCCGGTGCTCGTTGGCGCAGCTCTCGTCGATCGGATGGATTTCCGGCCGCGTGTAATAGGCGCGCAGGAAGTCGGGCGACACGGCCAGCCAGCCATTGTAGAGCCTGTGGGTCAGGTGCAGGCCGGCGGACTTCCAGATCGGCCTCAGCCGGTCGCCTGCGGCAAGGTGCCCTGCGTCCATCACGCCGCGCCCCGCAGCACTGCCGTGAGCGGCACCGACACCGTGGCGCCGGCCCGGCTCACCAGCAGGCCGCCCTCCTCGTCGAGGCCGAGCATTTTCCCGGACCAGTGCGTTGCGTCGACCTGTCCCTCTACCGGCTCGCCGATATCGTGGGCTCGAGCCAGCCACGACTGATGCACGGCGCCAAAGCCGTCCTGCTGCCAGCTGTCGATCCATGAAAGAAAATGCCTCGCCACCGCTTCGACAAGCGCCGTGCGGTCGATTTCGCCGCAGCCTTCCTCGTGCAGCGCCGTCGTGCCGGGATGAAGGCCCGGTTCATCCGACCCGTTCGCCTTGCTTGCGATCGTGATGTCGAATCCGACAACCAGGAATGCCGGGATGTCTTGCAGCTCGGCCTTCGCTGGAGCGGCGAGGACGACGTTGCCGACGCGTCCCCCATTGGCCAGGATCGTAAACGGCCAGCGATAGGTCAGGGCCAGGTTGGGGGGGCCGATTGCGCCGAGCGCGTCGCCGATCGCCACCATCAGCGTCGATCCCATCTGGACAGCTATTGAGAGCGGCACGTCCGGCTCCAGCACTATCATCACGGCGGCGCGGTCGCGAGCGCGCGACCAGAACAGATCGCCGGCACCATGCGAGCCGTCGCACGCGGCCTTGAACGCCTCGGCCAGCACGTCCCGTCCAGCCTCGACAGCATGTCCGTCGAAGGCGGGCGGAAACGCAGGCGCTAGCAGTTCAGCGACCGTCACGGAAGCTCTATGTCTCCGTCAACGACGTGATTGAGACCGGTGCCCTCCGCGGTCAGCACCATCTTCACCTTGAGCTTGCCCGCACCAGCCTTGCCGGAGCGTACGATCTCCTCGATCTCGCGCTGCGACGTGACGCCGACCTGTTTCAGGAACTTGCGCAGTGACATGTTGAAGGATTCTTCGCTCATTCTTGGCCTCGGTTTCTGTTTCTCTATGTCGCGCCGCGCTGGAATGACGACGCTGCCGGCCCTATCAGAGGCGGACGTTGTCGCTCGCATAGGCGGCGTCGGCTGGCGTTTCGAGTTGCGGACCCAGCAGGAAGCCGGCCGCCAGCGATACCACCAGCAGCACGACGATGCTCAGAAGGAATGCTTTCATTGGTCCCTGTTCTCCTTCAATCCCGTGCGCGCCTGCCATCTGCACTTCGCCGTCTGCCGGCGCTATTCGGCCGGTTGCGCAGGCGCGCCGGCATGCTTGCTCGCGCGCGTATCCCGCATCTCCTCGACCCACAGCGAATGATGCTCCTTGGCCCAGTTCAGATCGACATCGCCGCTACCCATCGCGTCATAGGCGCCTTCCATGCCGATTGTACCGATATAGATGTGGCCGAAGATGACGCAGACCATGAGGACGGCCATTGCCGCATGCCAGATCGAGTTGAACTGCTGCTCCTGGATGACCGAATAGGGCGGCTCCGGGAGGCCGACAAGAGCCGGCACATCCAGGCCGATCCTGGACAGCAGGCCGAAGGTGTCGCCAAAGAAGCCATGCTCGAAAGGAAACAGCAACGCCCATCCCGAGAGCGAGAGCGAGACGCCCCCGATCATCACCAGCCAGAAAATGATCTTCTGGCCCGCGTTGAACTTCCTGGCTGGCGGGTGGACGCCCTTGGTGAACAGGCCGCCGCCCTTGAGCAGCCAGATCACGTCATGGCGATTGGGAATGTTCTGGACGACCCACATGACAAAGGCGATGGCCAGCCCCAGCATAAAGGCGAAGGCGACGTAGTTGTGCGTCATCTTCAGAAAGCCGGATATCGGGCCGAAGGCGTCCTTGCCGATGAGCGGCAGGATGAGGGATCGTCCGAAGGACACGTTGAGCCCGCTGATCGCCAGGATAATGAAGGACAGCGCCATGAGCCAATGGCCGGTCCGCTCGAATGTGGAGAAGCGCCGGATCTTGACCCCGGCGAGGCCGTGTTCGACACGTATGCGTCCTCGAATGGCGAAAAAGAGAGCCAGCAGGATCAGCGTGCCGATCATTGCAAGCCCGAGATAGTCGAAGAAC
>JBKJRE010000125.1:0-3495 GCA_046594775.1 Rhizobiaceae bacterium
GCAAATCACCAGCCGAGTGAATCAGAAATACGCCGAAATGGGGAGGTTCTTCGAGGTGTCCGATTGGCAATGAAGCGATCGAGATTCACCGACTGACAGATTATAGGCATTTTGAAATAGTATCAGGCGGCATGCCACCCGCCGATCCAAGCCGTACCCTTCCGGCGGCGCTCCGGCGGTCCAGAACGCTCGCCCATCCACCTCGCATCCCGGTAGCCCTCCCCGACAAGGTCAGCTAAGCAGGGCCGAACAAACCCACTAAGCGAGCCACCCATGACCGACCAACCCCCGCCAGACTTCGTCGCCCAGGAGCGCGAGCGTCAGGCGGCCTTCTTCGCCGCTGCCCTGCCGGGTGAGGCCGGGTTCGAGGGCAGCGCCTATCGGCTGGCGCCCGACAACCGCCTGTCCAATCTCAACCCCGCGATCCGCGACATGGCCGCGCGCTATTTCGACGCCAACGCCATCGCCTGGCACCAGCACGCCGCGCACGGCCTGTCGTCGCAAATCTGCTGCCTGAATTTCCTGATGCCGCTGGCGACCCGGCCGGACATGCTGGCGCGGCTGGTCCAGTCGGCAACCGGCGGGCCCTTGCCCGACATGCTGCCGGTCGAGACAGGTCCGGACGGCAAACCATGGTACGTCGGTTTCGAGTGGATCGGCCGCAAGGATTACCTCAACGAGTGGCCGCGCACCGGCACGCCGAAGCGCGGCGCCAATGTCACCAGCGCCGACGCGGTGCTGCGCTTTCGTCAGGCCGGCAAGCTGGAAACCATGCTGGTCGAGTGGAAATACACCGAATCCTATGGCCCGGCGCCCGACCCGAAGCGCGAGCCGGAGCGCCTGCGCCGCTACCAGGCGCTCGCCTTCGCGCCTTTCGGCCCGATGCGAAACGATGCCGGCCTGAAACTCACCGATCTGTTCTGGGAGCCTTTTTACCAGCTGTTTCGCCAGCAGCTTCTCGCGGCGCGCATGCAGATCGAGCATGAGGACGAAGCCGAGCGCGTGCGGGTGCTGCACATTGCGCCAGCCGCCAACCTCAAGCTCAGGCGCGTCACCTCGCCGGCGCTGCGCGCGCTCGACGGAGACGCGTTCGACGTCTATCGTCAGCTTTTCGTCGAGCCGCAGGACTTTGTCAGCCGCTCGACGGAATCGCTGTTTGCGCCGCTGATCGCCGCTGCGCCGGCCGACGATACGTGGGCCGCCTATCTGCGCGAACGATACACCTTCGTAGCTGACGGGGCCGAAGAAAAATAATTCGGACCGGATCGCCAGATTCCCCGCCAGAATCTGGAACCCTCCGCGCGTACAGCCGTTGTGCTGCATCCCCCAATGAAGGAGACAATCATGCAGAATATTTCTGGAAAACGCGTCGCCATTCTCTCGACCCACGGTTTCGAGCAGTCGGAGCTCGAAGTGCCGCTGAAGAAGCTGCGCGAGGCCGGCGCCACCGTCGAGGTCGTGTCGCTGGAATCCGGCGAGATCACCGGCTGGGACAACAAGGACTGGGGCCGCTCGGTTCTCGTCGACAAGACGCTCGACGAGGTCAGCCCCGCCGATTACGACGCGCTGGTGCTGCCCGGCGGCCAGATGAATCCGGACCTTTTGCGCGTCGAGCAGAAGGCGCTCGATTTCGTCAAGGGTTTCTGGGACGCCAAGAAGGTGATCGGCGCCATCTGCCACGCGCCGTGGCTGCTCGTTGAACTCGACGTCCTCAAGGGCCGCTCGCTTACCTCCTACAAGTCGATCAAGACCGACGTCGTCAATGCGGGCGGCAAGTGGGAGGATTCCGAGGTCGTTGTCGACCAGGGTCTGGTCACCAGCCGCAACCCGAACGATCTGCCCGCCTTCTGCGCCAAGCTGGTCGAGGAGATCGGCGAAGGCCGGCACGAGCGTCGCGCCGCCTGACCGTCTTTGGCACTCGATTTGAAGCGGTCCCGGTCATCGGGGCCGCTTTTCGTTTACGGCCATGCCGAATATCTGCAATTATTGATTGTGTCGATTTGTAGAGCCACAACCGCGAATCACCTACCGTCGAGATGATTTGACGGAGGCGATTCATGGCAAGTTGCACTGGAAATAACGGAGACGTCTGGGAAATATACTTCAGCGGAGATGGCTGGCGCTGGCGGCGCACCGCGTTGAACGGCAGAATTGTGGGCGCCGCGACCCAGGGCTATTCCAACCGCACCGATTGCATCGATAATGCAAGGCGCAACGGCATGACCTGCACGCCCGAATGACTGAACGGCAAGGCCGGACGTCACGCCCGGCCGTGCCAGATTCTCGGCGCGTTGCCGATTCAGCCTTGCCTGGCCTCGACCGTTCCCCTCGTCCGCCATAGCGAGTAGACGATCCCCGCCGCCAGAATGGCAAAGGTGACGCCGAGCGACCATTGCGCCGGGATTTTCGCCCAGCCAAGCATGTCCGCCACGAAGACTTTCGAGCCAATGAAAATCAGCAGCACCGCCAGCGCCTGCTTCAGATAGGCGAAGCGATGCAGCACGGCGGCAAGCGCGAAGTACAGCGCGCGAAGGCCCAGTATGGCGAAGATGTTCGACGTGTAGACGATGTAAGGGTCGGTCGTGATGGCAAAGATCGCCGGCACCGAATCTACCGCGAAGATCACGTCTGCGATTTCTATAAGCACCAGCGCCAGAAACAGCGGCGTGAGAAAGAGCGCCGTCCCGCCCTTGCCGTCCTCCTGCCGCACGAAAAAGCGCTCGCCATGCAGCCGGTCCGTCACGTTGAAGCGCCGCTTCATGAAGGTGAGCAGCGGATTCTTTGCCAGGTCCGGTTCGGACTCGCTCCACCACAGCATTTTGAGACCCGTGAAGATCAGGAATGCCGCGAAGATGTAAAGCACCCAGGCATATTCAGCGACCAGGGTCGCGCCAAAGCCTATGAGGACGCCGCGCAGCACGATGACGCCGAGAATGCCCCAGAAAAGCACCCTGTGCTGGTATTGTCGCGGAATGGCAAAGAAGCCGAAGATCATGGCGATGACAAAAATGTTGTCCATCGCCAGGCTTTTTTCGAGAATGAAGCCGGTTACGTATTCGATGCCGGCCTGCGCGCCGAGTTGCCACCAGACGAAGCCGCCGAAGGCAAGCCCGAGCGTGATGTAGAAAGCCGAAAGCGCCAGGCTTTCGCCGACGTCGATTTCCTTGGAGTCGCGGTGCAGGACGCCAAGGTCGAGCGCCAGAAGCACGACAACGATCGTCGCGAAGCAAAGCCACATCCACAGCGGCTGACCGAGAAGCATAAGTCAGTAATTCCATTGGGTCCTCTCCCTGTTTGAGGAGAACCCGACACCGGCCACGCTTGGCAAAAGTCCGGACCCGGCATCGAGTTCACCCGATGCGGTCCGACATCACGATCATGGATCGCCAGAGGGGCCCGGCCCGCGGGCGACAGGTGGGAGAATTGGGCGGACATTTCAAGAGCGTCGCCGCCATTGGCATCCACTTATCTTCAGAACTTCTTTGCGGCGAGAAG
>JBKJRE010000128.1:0-2668 GCA_046594775.1 Rhizobiaceae bacterium
GTCTCGGCCTTGATCGCATCGTCGAGCACTGGGAGCAGTCGGCTTGCTGCAGAGCTCAATGCCCAAATGCTCGCTATAGCTGCCCAGGTTAGGTGCACAATACCATTGGCGCCGACATTCAGCACAGCCCGGCAGTGGGTTCGCGCCGCTGGAAACTCCTCAAGCGAGAGCATCGCTGCGTCGACACCGCTGAGGCTCTTGGCCTGCTCAAACGCTGACTGAATAAGAGGTTCAAGCTCAGAAAATATTGGTTGGAAATGCCAAGAGAATAATCTCAACTCCCTCACCCCTTTGGTCCGTTTTCTTCGCCCGGGCAAACGGACGCCTGACACTTGCCGCAATTTATGTTGCCTCGCAAACGCAATGAGCAAATAGTCAACTGAAAATCTATCGCTAAGTCTTTGATTTCATTGGTGGGCCCGGAGGGACTCGAACCCCCAACCAAGCGGTTATGAGCCGCCGGCTCTAACCATTGAGCTACAGGCCCGCCACCGGGCTGATTAGTGGCTTTTTATGGCTGGCACAAGACTATGCGTCGTGCCATGCGATCGCGCAGCAGCCGAAACGGCTTCCGAAACTGTTGCCACGCTGCGGATGGCTTGGGCCGGTGATGGGCTGCATTGCTATGCGCCTGCTGGCCCGGCTGTCGTCTGGAGCAGACTGGTGATAAGTCTGGCGCGCCGTATCACGCCGCATGCCGCATTCAATCCACAATCCCCCCCTAAGTCCCGTCCCAGCCAACCGGCACCAGGAGAACCCGATGAAAAATACCATGATGGCGCTTGGGCTTGTCGCTTCGGCAGCCCTGCCGACCCTCGCGACGGCCGCCGAACCGGCACAACAACCCCGCATCATCGTCTCAGGGGAAGGTCAGGCTGCGGTGGCGCCGGACCTGGCGATACTTTCGCTCAGCGTCATGCGCGAGGCCAAGACCGCTCGAGAGGCACTCGACGCCAACAACGCCGCCATGTCCGAGGTCGTCGCCGCTATCAAGCTCTTCGGCGTCGCGGATCGAGATCTCCAGACAGCAGGCGTGCAGATCAACCCTCGCTACAACTATACCAACAAGCCGGACGGCAGCCAGGATGCCGAACTGATCGCCTACCAGGTCATCAATATGCTGACCGTCCGCATCCGCGATATTGTCAAGACCGGCGAGGTTCTGGACAAGGCGGTGTCGCTCGGTGTGAACCAGGGCGGCAGCATCGCCTTTGCCAATGAAGACCCGTCTTCTGTCCTCGACGAGGCGCGCAGGAAGGCAGTTGCCGACGCCATGGCCAAGGCCAGGACCTTGAGCGAAGCAGCCGATGTGAGCCTCGGCCGCGTCATCGAGATTTCGGACCAGACTTATGCTGCACGGCCCATGCCGATGGAGGCGAAATCCTTCGCCGGCGCTCCCGACTCGGTTCCCGTCCAGGCTGGCGAAAATTCCTACAGCGTGCAGGTCAACATGACTTTCGAGATAAAGTAGCTGTCGACGCTACATATGCGTCCGATCGAACGACGCACCACAAAACCCGGAAGGTCTCCCTCCCGGGTTTATCGATCCAAACGAGGCGTGATTACCAGCGCACGATCGGGCAGTTCGGCGCGCGGCCAATGGTGATCAAAACCCGGCCGCCGTGCTTGCGTCCGGCAACCTTGATCGCATGACGGTTCACATGCACGACATGGGCTCGCCTCACGCCAAAGCGTTCGGCCTTGTTGACTGCGCGTTGCGGCGTACAGGCGCGGTAGTCCCGGCGATCGTATCGGTGATAACGGTGATGGCGATAGTCAAGCCGGTCGCCGCCGCCCATATAGAAGCCCGCGCCGGCTTGTCCGCCACCGCCGAAATTCAGGTAAAGCCCGTCGGCCTGGGCTCCTGTCGGCAATGCGGCAAAAACGCCAAGGCCAAGCATGGCCGAAAGCGCGGCGGTCCTCAATTTGCTGAACATGGTCGTTCTCCTTGGTGCTGGTCGATTTGTCTTTCGCCGAAGCGATGACGCGACAATGCATCTGCGGAACTGAACCCGGCGAGAACCGCCCATTCATTCTCGGTTCACACATCGATCGACTATTTGCATAGACTGTGGAGTGGGGCCGCAGCCGCTCAGGGTTCCTGCACCAGCATATGGTCCAGATAGTCCTCCGGTTCGCAAAGTTCCGATTCTGAGGCCGTGACCCGCCCGCGCATCGACACGCCTGCGTCATGCACGCTGTCAGCGTTCCTTGAAACAAGCGGATGCCACGGGTAGAGATCCCTGCCCTCCGCGACCAGCCTATAGGCGCAAGTGCTGGGTAACCAGGGTATCGTGCGAACGTTCTCCGGCGTGAGCCTGACACAATCAGGCACTTGTTCGAGACGGCGCGTATAGTCGCTGCAGCGACAGCTGTCGGCATTGAACAGCCGGCACCCGACGCTGGTGAAATAGATGTCTCCCGTATCTTCGTCCTCAAGCTTGGAGAGGCAGCATTTGCCGCATCCGTCGCACAGCGATTCCCACTCCGGTCCGCTCATTTGCTCAAGGGATTTGGTTTTCCAGAAGGGCTCGTTCATGCGCTGGCATGTGAGGCCTGCCGCAAGCCACGTCAAGCGCACGGTGTAAGAAGGCAAAGCCTTGGATCAAAATCGGCCCGGACGTCGCTGAAGTGTCAAATCGCGCCGAACCGTGACCCCCTTTTCGCT
>JBKJRE010000187.1:0-7162 GCA_046594775.1 Rhizobiaceae bacterium
TGTTGGCGAAAAGCGATCCCAGCATGGCGCCGCTGGCGACCGGCCCGGGCATGTATTGAGCAATCAGCGCCTCGACCCTTGCATTGCGGGCGCGGGCGCTGTCGGCGCCCATGACCACGATGATCAGGCGGCGCGAGCCGATGCTCGCCGAGGTCACGATATTGTATCCCGAGGCCCTGATGTAGCCGGTCTTTATGCCGTCGACGCCCGTCACGCGGCCGAGCATGTCGTTGTGGCCGCGCACCGTGCGGCCGTTGTAGGTGAACTGGCGTTCGGAGAAGTAGTGGTAGTGCTGCGGAAAGCGCGCGCGCAACGCCAGGCCAAGCACCGCCATGTCGCGGGCCGTCGTGCGCTGCTCGTCGTCGGGCAGGCCGGAGGCGTTCGTGAAAACCGTCGAAGTCATGCCGAGTTGCCGCGCCCTGGCCGTCATCTGGCGCGCGAACTGCTCCTCGCTGCCGCCGCCGAGAAATTCGCCGACGGCGACGGCCGTATCGTTGCCGGATTTGACAGCCAGCGCCCGCACCGCGGTCTCGACGTCGATGGTCTGGCCTGCTTTCAGGCCGAGACGGCTCGGGGGCTGGCGCGCGGCGTTGGCCGATACGGGTATCTGGGTCGCCATCGACACCCGGCCCTGTCCGATCGCCTCGAACAGAAGGTAGAGCGTCATCATCTTGGTCAGCGAGGCGGGATAGCGCGGCGCCGTGACATTGATCTGCTGCAGCGTGGCGCCGGTCGACGCGTCGATGACCAGCTCGGAATAGCGCGTCGCAGGACCGGGAACCGGGGCGAGGCTCGTGGCGGTGGGTTCGAGCGCGCCGGTTGTTGAACAGGCTGCCAGCCACAACAGCATCACCATCGTGGCAGCGCGGCGCAGCGGCGATGATCGGCGGTTGGTGGGGATGGCGTGGGAAATGGTCTGCTGGATCATGCGGAAAGGTCGAACGGGCGGCGCCATTGATCGGATACCGGCACTGGCCTAGCCCAAGACGCGTCCGGTTTCCATTCCCTTTATGCCACAGGCCAGGTTAAATGACTGGAATTGTTCTTCTGGAGGACCTCAAACGACCGGGAATCATTTGAGTTTCGCGCCGACACTTGGCAACATGGGAACATGTCTGAAGCGAGCGGGTAGCCCATGTCCGAAATTGCCTCAATCGCCGCCGCCATCTTCAAGCGCGCCGCCGGCGCCAGGCGCTTCGTCGTCGCCATCGCCGGTCCGCCCGGCTCCGGCAAGTCGACGCTGGCTGCCGAGCTGCACGAGCTGCTGCCGCAGGGCTCGTCTGCGGTGGTGCCGATGGACGGCTTTCATTTCGACGACGCCATCCTCGACCGGCGCGGCCTGCGCCAGCGCAAGGGATCGCCCGAAACCTTCGATTTCTCCGGCTTCGACAACCTCCTGCAGCGCATCCGCTCGCTGGAGCCGGAGATCGCCATTCCGGTTTTTGACCGCACGATGGAATTGTCACGCGGCAGCGCCGAGATCATCGGGCCGGAGGTAAAGTTCGTGCTCGTCGAAGGCAATTATTTGCTGCTTGACGAACCGCCATGGGCCGATCTGGGCAATCGCTTCGACTTCACGATCTTTGTCGACATGCCGCGTTTGGAGCTGGAACGCCGGCTCCTGCAGCGTTGGCGCGACCACGGCAGGACGGATGAAGAGGCTCGTGCCTGGCTCGCCGGCAACGACATGCCCAATGTCGATCGGTTGCAGGCCCGCCGGCGGCCGGCCGACCTCGTGGTCCAGGGTCACCTCACTTAACGGAACTTAAACGTTTCGAGTACGTTGTTACATTTAGGGTCGCTGCAAAGCAGCGCCATGAGGAGCAGGTAATGGCCACCAAGCAGAGAAAAACGGTTCAAAAGAAGCCCAGGGCAGCGCCGGACAAATCCGGGGCGGCAGCCGCTCTGGCTGAACGCACCAAGGACGCCAAGAAGTCATTTGGCAAAGCCGCTCCAAAACAGGTAAAACCGGCAGCACATGCACCCGCCAAGAGCACAGCCGCGAAGAGCGTCAAGGCAAAACCGGCCAGCGAGCCTTCCTTGGTCGCCAGGGGCATCAGCGGCGTAGGCACCGCGGTCAAGGGTGTAGCGTCTGCCGCAGCCTCGGTCTTCCGCAAAGCCGAAAGCCCTTCCAAGACGAAAGCCAAGTAGATCGGAGGGAGCGATCCCTCCGTCCGGCATCAGGCCTTTTCAGGGATTTTAAGGCCGGCCTGCGTCGCAGGGCGGTCCAGTGTCCGTTTTAACCAGCCCTTGACGTTGACGAACTTGTCGAACCCGACCAGATCGCCGGCATCGTAGAATTCGACCAGCCCGCGCACCCATCCGATATGCGCGATGTCGGCGATCGTGTACTCGTCGTCCATGAACCACTGGCGCCCCTTCAGACGGGCTTCCATCACGCCGAGCAGGCGATTTGTTTCATCGGCGTAGCGGTTCAGCGGGCGCTTGTCTGAAATCTGCTTGCCGGCAAACTTGTAAAAGAAGCCGAGCTGAGCGATCGTCGGGCCGACGCCGGCCATCTGGAAAAAGACCCACTGGATCGTCTGGTAGCGCTTCAGCGGTTCAGACGGCAGCAGCCGTCCTGTCTTTTCAGCCAGATAGAGCAGGATGGCGCCTGATTCGAACAGTCCGATCGGCTTGCCGCCAGGCCCATCCGGGTCGATGATCGCCGGAATCTTGCCATTGGGGTTCAGCGACAGGAATTCCGGCGAATGCGTCTCGTTGGCCATTATGTCGACGAAATGCGCCTCGTAGGGGATGCCCAGTTCCTCGAGCGCGATCGACGCCTTCACGCCGTTGGGCGTCGGGAACGAATAGAGCTGGATGCGGTCCGGATGCCTGGCCTTCCAGTGCGATGCGATCGGAAAGGCGGACAGGTCGGTCATAGTGGCTCCGGGATTGGATGTGGAACGAATGCGTGACGTCCAGCGCAGATAGAACGCTTGCGCGGCCGGTCAACAGAAAAGCAACGCCTGCCGGTTCAGACTTTGGTGAACGCCGCCACAGCATTGGTGCCGCCGAAGGCGAAGGCGTTGCTTATCGCCGCCCGCACCTCGCGCCGGCGCGCAACGTTGGGTGTGACATCGAGATCGCAAGCCGCGTCCTTTTCGCGATAATTCGCGGTCGGCGGCACGATCCCGTCACGGATCGCCATGATGCAGGCAATCGCCTCGATGGCGCCCGAGGCGCCCATGCAATGGCCGTGCATCGACTTGGTGGAGGATACCGAAAGCCGCTTTGCATCGGCGCCGAAAGCGCGCTTCATCGCAGCCGTCTCGATCTCGTCATTGGCCTTGGTGCCGGTGCCGTGCGCGTTTATGTAATCGATGTCGCCGGTGGCTAGGCCGGCCTCCGCAAGACAGGCGAGCATCGCCGCCGTCGGGCCCTCGATAGTCGGCGAAACGATGTCGCCTGCGTCCCCCGACATGCCAACGCCGGCCAGTTCGGCCAGAATCGTGGCGCCGCGCGCCTTTGCATGCTCCAGCGTTTCCAGCACCAGCATGCCGGCGCCCTCGCCGATCACCAGCCCGTCGCGGTCGGCCGAAAAGGGCCGGCACGTCTCCCTGGCCAGCGCCCGCAGCGCTTCCCAGCCCTTCATGAAGCCGAATGTCATCGGCGCGTCGGCGCCGCCGCCCACCATGACATCGGCGCGCCCCAGCCGCAGCTGGTCGAGGGCCGATCCGAAAGCGTGATTTGACGAGGCGCAGGCGGAAGTCACGCCAAAGGCCGGACCGCGCAAGCCGTATTCCATGCTTATCTGCCCGGCCGGGGCGCTCGGCATGGTGCGGGGGACGGAAAATACCGAGGCGCGCGGCTTTCCCTCCAGAAATATGCCGCGATAATTCTCCTCAACGCACTCGGCGCCGAAGGTCCCGACGCCGACGACCGTACCGATCCGCGCCGTGTTCGTGGCGTCGACCGTCAATCCGGCATGACGGATCGCCTCGCCCGCGGCAATGATGGCGAGCAGGCTGAACCTGTCCATGGTCATCATCCGCTTGCGGTCGATGCCATGATCCGGCAGCGTTTTGATCTCGGCGCCGACGCGGTTCTTCAAATCGTAGATCGGGGCGTGCTCGATCTGGCCGATCGCCGATCGCCCGGCGCGCATGGATTCCCAGATGCTTGGCGCGGTATTGCCCAGCGCGCAGATGCCGCCAAGACCGGTGACGACAATGCGCTGTCGCGCCATCAGGCGTTTTTCTTGGCGATTAGACCGCGCACGGCCTCAACCATGTCGCCGACATTCGTCAGTTTGCTCCAGGCCTCGACCGTATTCATCTCGATTTCTATGTCATAGGCTTCCTCGAGATCGAAAATGATCTCGGTCAGCTCAAGCGAGTGAATGCCCAGCGCTGTAAGTTCCGTTTCGACGCCGATCTCGTCCCCGTCCGGTTCCGCATGCGCCTTGATTTTGGCAATGATGTCTTCAGCGAGCTGGTCTGCCATCGCGTCCTTCCAGAATGTTGCGCCGTCGCCCCTGGCGAGACGCCGAATTGTGGTTGTACGGCAACAGCCGCACCGGCACGAAATTGCCAGCAATCCAAGCGACCGCGCCGAAGCTGCCCTTCTATAGAAAGCCGGGCGCTGCGAAGCAACAACGGAAGTCCTCGACAAAGCGTTCCATCTGCCCGACCATGCCGACGAAGGAAAATTCAATGCTGATGGAATCCGGTGATGTCTTGCAACTGGCGGCGCAACGCGTTGATGCGCGCGGGCGGCTGGTCGCCCGACAGGCCCACGGACGCACCCGGCTGGCGAGGCTCTACCAGGACGGCGCCGCCAAGATCCGCATGCCGACGGTGGCGGCCGATCCGCTGGAAGCCATTCTGATCAACACCGCCGGCGGGTTGACCGGCGGAGACCGGGTCGCCTGGCAGGTCGAGGCCGAAACTGGCGCCCGCGTCACCGTCACCACCCAGGCCTGCGAAAAGCTCTACCGCGCCCGCTCCGGCCAGGCCGAGGTGGCCGTCACGCTGCAGGCGGCCGAAGGCGCGCGCATCGCCTGGCTGCCCCAGGAAACCATCGTCTTCGACGGCTCCGCATTCTCCAGGCGGCTCGACGTCGACCTGGCGGCGGGCGCGCAAGCGCTGATCCTCGAGGCCACCGTGTTCGGCCGGCTCGCCATGGGCGAGCGGGTCGGCCGGGCGTCATTCCGCGATCGCTGGCGCATCCGGCGCGAGGGCCGCTTGGTCCACGCCGAGGATTTTGCCCTCGGTCCCGACATTGGCCGGACGCTCGCCCGCGCCGCCGCGACCGGCGGCTCCATCGCCATCGCCACCCTACTCCTCGTCGCCGACGAGGCGCCTGACTTGCTGGAGCCGGCGCGCGAGATCGTCGGCGAGGCCGGCGGCGTCAGCGCCTGGAGCGTGGCCGGATCTGGCAAGCTTCTTGCGAGGCTGGTCTGTCAGGATGGCTATCTGCTTCGTCAACGGCTCGCGCCGCTTGTCGGCCTGCTCAACGGTCGGGCAGGCTTGCCTAAAGTTTGGTCACTCTAGGGAGTTTTCGCCGGCATGAATCTGACGCCTCGGGAAAAGGACAAGCTGCTGGTCGCCATGGCGGCGATCGTGGCGCGCAAGCGGCTGAAGCGCGGCGTCAGGCTCAATCATCCGGAAGCCATCGCGCTGATCACCGATTTCGTCGTCGAAGGCGCGCGCGACGGACGCTCCGTCGCCGACCTGATGGAGGCCGGCGCGCACGTCATCACCCGCGACCAGGTCATGGAAGGCATCGCCGAAATGATCCACGACGTGCAGGTCGAGGCGACCTTTCCCGACGGCACCAAACTGGTCACCGTGCACGAACCGATACGCTAGAGGTTGACGACCCATGCTCGAACTCCAGCCCAATTGCAGTGGTTGTGCGCCCCGCCCGATCCGGCCCGCCGCCCTGCTCGCAGGACATCCTGCATCGACGACGCAGGGCGCGCGTCCGCCATTCATGCCGCCTGAGACCGACATAGACTCTGAAAGGGACAGGGATATCTCATGATCAGACGCCTCGCCATCGCCGCCTTCGCCTCGCTCGCCACGGCCGCGCCAGCCTTCGCCCATATCGATCCGCCGAGTGGCTCGTTTGCCGCCGGCCTGTCGCATCCTCTTTTCGGGCTCGACCATGTGCTGGCGATGGTGGCCGTCGGCGTGTGGGCGGCGCTGCTTGCCGCGCAGGGCCGCAGAGCGGCCCTGTTTCTGGTGCCTGTGGCCTTTCTCGGCGCCATGGCGCTGGGCTTTTGCATCGCGCTATCCGGACTGCATTTGCCGTTCGTCGAGCCAATGGTGCTGGCCTCCGTGGTCGTCCTCGGCCTGCTGGCCGCCGCCGCCTACTCGGTCCCGGCAGGCGTCGGCATGGTGCTTGTCGCAGCCTTTGCGGTGTTCCACGGATACGCGCATGGCGGCGAGATGGGCGCCGCCAGCGCGCTGAGCTTCGGGGCTGGCTTCACCGTCTCGACAGCGCTTCTGCATTTTTCCGGCATCGGCCTTGGCCAGCTGCTCGGTGGCCCGGCCGGGCGCATCGTCATCCGGCTGCTCGGCGGCGCGACGGCTGCCGCCGGCCTCTGGCTCGCAGTCGGAGCCTGAAGCCATGATCCCCGGCGAAATCATCACCGCTCCCGGCACGATCGAACTCAACAAGGGCCTGCCAACGGTGACGCTAAAGGTCGCCAATACCGGCGACCGGCCGATCCAGGTCGGCAGCCACTACCACTTCTTCGAAACCAATGAGGGCCTGCGCTTCGACCGCGAGCAGGCGCGCGGCATGCGCCTCGACATTGCCGCGGGCACAGCGGTGCGCTTCGAACCCGGCCAGGAGCGCGATGTCACGCTGGTGCCGCTCGGCGGCAAGCGCGAGGTCTACGGATTCCGCCAGCAGGTGATGGGGGAACTGTGAGGATGGTGGCAACACATCGACGGCCCGCAGCAATAGCCTAGAACTCGAAACGCACGGACGAATCCATGCCCGCACAAATCTCCCGCGCCGCCTACGCCCAGATGTTCGGCCCGACCGTCGGCGACAAGGTGCGCCTCGCCGACACCCAACTCTTCATCGAGGTCGAGAAGGATTTCTGCATCCATGGCGAGGAGGTAAAATTCGGCGGCGGCAAGGTCATTCGCGACGGCATGGGTCAGTCGCAGGTCAGGAACGCCGACGGTGCCGCCGACACCGT
>JBKJRE010000458.1:0-4996 GCA_046594775.1 Rhizobiaceae bacterium
GTTCTTCCGCTCAATCGAAGGCGCCTGGGTCGGACCCGGGGAGATTGTTGCCGGCAAGTACAAGGGAACCAGGTTCGTTTGCACCTTCGATGGAACAACGCCGTCAAAAAAGCTTGGTGTGACGCTGGACGGCGGATGCCGGGTCGGCGTCTTTACCCAGAAAATGTCCGCCACGATCTCGCAAAGCGGTTCAGCCGGTTACAAGGGCACCTTCATGGACGGCGCCACGGGCTCGGGTCTCGACATAACATCCGGCAATGTGGTTGACGGGCGCAAGGTAGTCCTTTCGATCCATCGAAACGAATTGCGCGGCCTCATGCAGGCTCGCCTGCCGGACGAAAACACCATGACCGTGACGATCTCGGTAAACGTCGAAAAGACCATGGTTCCTGTCATCGGCATGGATCTCAAGCGCGTCGATGCGACCGCTGTCGGCGCGATCGCCAGGGACTGACCTGACTGCCGGAGGCGACTGCAGCCTCCGCTCACAATCAAAACCTCATTTGGAAATAGCCGGGCTGGTCTATCCTGCGCCCGCCTGAGCCCCTATCTTGCTCTCCGTAGCGCGCTCCGGTTGCGCTTTGCGGTCCCGCGCAACTATTGGAACGGCAGCATGGCGGCGGAAGGAATGGGCGGCAATCTGGTTCAGGTGGTGGCGCTGCTCACCGCCGGGGTCGTTGCGGAGCCGATATTCAGGCGGATGGGTCTTGGCTCGATTCTCGGCTATCTGGCGGCCGGCCTGGTGATCGGCCCTTTCGGCATCGGGATATTTTCGGAACCCGAGGCCATCCTGCACGTCGCCGAACTCGGCGTGGTGATGTTCCTGTTCATCATCGGACTTGAGATGCAGCCTTCGCGACTTTGGGCTCTGCGACGCGAAATCTTCGGCCTTGGCGCGTTGCAGGTCGGCGTTTGCTCCTTGCTGCTCACCGGCGTCGGCATAGCAACCGGCTTTCCCGTCAGCGTTTCATTCGTGGCCGGCGCCGGCTTCGTTCTCACCTCTACGGCGATCGTCATGCAGATTCTGGATGAGCGCGGTGACAAATCGTCGCCAAAGGGCCAGCGGATCGTCTCGATTCTGCTTCTCGAGGATCTGGCGATCGTGCCGCTGTTGGCGCTGGTGGCGTTTCTGGCTCCCGGCGGCGAGGAGGCCAGCCTCGCCACGCGGCTACTGGACGTCGGCATCGGCATTGCCTCGATCATTGGCCTGGTCGTCGCCGGCCGCTATCTCCTCAATCCGCTGTTTCGAATCCTGGCGGACTCACGGGCACGCGAGGTCATGACGGCCGCGGCGTTGCTGGTTGTTCTAGGTTCCGCGCTGGCCATGCAGCTTGGCGGGCTGTCGATGGCGATGGGCGCCTTCCTGGCCGGCGTCCTGCTTTCCGAATCGACCTTCCGCCACCAGCTGGAGGCCGACATCGAACCGTTCCGGGGAATCCTGCTCGGCCTGTTCTTCATGGCCGTCGGCATGTCACTGGACCTGACCGTTGTCATCGTCAACTGGATGGGCATCGCCTTCTACGTCGCCGCCTACATGCTGGTGAAGGCGATCGGCATCTATCTGGTCGCGCGGATCCGGTCTGGCCACCGCGAGGCCACCGAAAGGGCGGTCATGATGGCGCAGGGCGGCGAATTCGCCTTCGTCCTCTATTCCTCCGCCACGGCTGTCGGCATCATCGATGCCGACGCCAACGCCACGTTGACGGCCATCATCATCATTTCCATGGTTCTGACGCCGCTGGCGATTGCCGCGCTGCGCCTGGTTACACCACGGGACGAGCAATCGCTCGAAGACGTCGACATCGCCGACGGCCTCAACGGCAGCGTCCTCATCATCGGTTTTGGCCGTTTTGGCCAGATTGTCAGTCAGCCTCTGCTGCTGCGGGGAATCGACGTCTCGATCATCGACAACGACGTCGAGATGATACAGGCGGCCGCCGACTTCGGCTTCAAGGTCTATTATGGCGACGGCACGCGGCTCGATATCCTCCATGCCGCAGGCGCCGGCCGGGCCCGCGCCGTCCTCATCTGCGTCGACAAGGCGGAGGCCGCGATCCGCATTGCGGAGAGCATGAAGCAGGAGTTTCCGTTCGTTCCCATATTGGCGCGTGCCTATGACCGCGGCGCGGCAATCGGGCTCATCGGCGCCGGCGCGGATTACCAGATCCGTGAAACCTTCGAATCCGCCCTGCTGTTCGGCAGCGCCACCCTTGCGCAGCTCGGCGTCGGCGATATCGAAGTCGACGAGCTGATCGCGGACGTCAGGCGGCGCGATGCGGAACGCCTCGAATTACAGATCGCCGGCGACATCCAGTCGGGCCGCAGGCTGATGAAGGGCAATATCCCCGAACCGGTGCCTACCCCGCTGGCGCAGCCCAGGCGTCCGGGCCAGGCGATGAACGAAGGCGCTGCCGATGCCCTCGGCAAACCCGCGACTGATTGAGGAGAGGACCGATGGACAAACCCGACCCGCGAGCAATGAAAGTGGTTGACTTCTGGCGGGAAGCCGGCGCCGAGGCGTGGTTTCGCAAGGATGCCGAGTTTGACCAGGCCTTTCACGACAATTTCCTTGAACTGCATTTTGCGGCCGCCAGGCGCGAACTGGATGCCTGGGCTACCCATCCCCAAGGCGCGCTTGCCCTGATGATTCTGCTCGACCAGTTCCCGCGCAACTGCTTTCGCGGCACCGCACACATGTTCGCCACCGACCAGTTGGCGCGGCACCTTGCGCAAAACGCTCTTGACGTCGGCCACGACAAGGGCGTCGCCAGGGAATTACGGGTGTTCTTCCTGCTACCGTTCGAACACTCCGAGAACCTCGCCGACCAGCACTTCTGCGTTGAGCGCACCGCCGAACTCGGCGAGGAACTCTACAAATACGCCGTGATGCACCGCGACGTCATTGAGCGTTTCGGTCGCTTTCCACATCGCAATAAGGTTTTCGGCCGGCAAACCACGCCCCAGGAACAGGCGTTTCTGGATGAAGGCGGCTTCTCGGGATAAAGAGCCGCTAAGCTTGCATCTTCCACCAATCGCGGGCCTGATCCAGCCGTTCGATCCCTGTCGTGTCGACAGCCGCCAGATGGTCGGCCAGGCTCTTGCCTCCGGCCTCAAGGTCAGGCGCGATCTCGGCAAGAGGCGCCAGCACGAAGGCCCGCTCAAGCATGCGTGGATGGGGAATCTCCAGACCGGCATCCTGAACAACGCGGTTGCCGAACACCAATATGTCGATGTCGATCAGTCGCGGGCCCCACCGCTCGTGCCGGACGCGCTTGAGCTTGCGTTCGGCTTTAAGGCAAAGGTCCAGCAGTCCGCGCGGCGTCAATCCGGTCGACAGCTCGGCAGCGGCGTTCAGAAAGTCCGGCTGGTCGGTCTTGCCCCATGGCGGCGTCCGGTAGAGCGATGATACGCCGCGCACCGATGTCAGCGCGTTCTCGTCCAGAATGCGCAACGCGGCGCCCATCGAGGCGGCTGGATCGCCCAAATTGCCGCCAAGGCTGAGATAGGCGGTTTCCCTACTCTGGCCAGACAACTGTCACCTCGACGTGATCGAGGACGCCTGGAACCGGCGCATTGGGCTTTCGGACGGTGATCTCTGCGCGTCTGATCTGCGGGAACCGCGCCGTCAGCGCCTTGGCGACCTCAAGAGCCAGGGCCTCGATCAGAAACCGGCGCTCTCCGGTGATGATCTTTTCGATCACCTGGAAGGCAATTCCATAATCGACGGTGCCCTCAATGGAATCCTCCACGAGCGCATGGCCCGGGTCAACCGTCAGCGCAGCATCGACGTAGAAGCGCTGCCCCAGCGCCTCCTCTTCGTCGAGGACGCCGTGGCGGGCGAAGAAGGCACAGTTTTTCATACGGATGAGATACATCTCACATCAGCCTCCGGCTGCGGGTACGTCGCGGGCGAGCATAGCATCCGCGAAGGCCAGTGCATCCACGTTGATTGCGACATTGTGCACCCGGAAGAGGTCAGCGCCTTTCATCCGGAGAATAACGCTGGTGGCGGCGGTGCCGGCATCGCGCCCGGCCGCCTCGCGGCCCGTCAAATGGCCTATGAAGCGTTTCCTCGAGGTCCCCGCCATCAGCGGCAGGCCGAAGACCAGAAGCTCGGAAAACCGGGCCATCAATTGCAGGTTCTGCTCCGAATCCTTGGCGAATCCAAAACCCGGATCGATGACGATCTGGCTGCGCTCGACGCCCGAATTCCTGGCGATATGCAGCGATCTCTCCAGAAAGACCGTCTGGTCGGCGATGACGTCCGGCAAGATTTCGCGCTCGCGCCCGGTATGCGTGATCACCAGGCCCGCTCCTGTCTCGGCGGCGACCCGTGCAATGCCGGGTTGGCGATGCAGCCCCCATACGTCGTTGACGATATGAGCGCCCGCAGCCACGGCCAGCCTCGCAGTCTCTTCGCGATAGGTGTCCACCGAGATCAGGCAATCATGACGCGCCGAGAGCGCCTGGATGACAGGCAGGATGCGCGACTGTTCCTCATCGGCGCTCACCGGATCGGCCCCGGGCCGGGTCGACTCGCCACCCACGTCGATAATCGCCGCCCCCTCGGCAATCATCGTGGCAGCCTGCGCAACTGCCTCGTCGAAAGCATTGAACCGGCCACCGTCGGAAAAGCTGTCCGGCGTGACGTTCAGCACGCCCATTAGCTGCGACTTGCCGCCAAGCTCGAGATGGCGGTCATGCGCCAGGGTCCATCGCTTGATTTTCATTGTCTTGGCCGGATTGAGTGTTGCCGGAGCCTTGCTGTGTGTGTCACCGAAAATCAACGCTTTTCGTTCGGATCTCGGAAAGGGCGCACACCAGTGGAGCGAATTTGACATTCGAGTCCCGTTCGAGGCAAGCGTCGTAGCGAATGTCAAATTCAAAGCTCCACCAGAATCAGATAGTTAACTGGTGGTCCCTTGATTCCGACATCTGCTCGGGCAGCTTGACCTAGAGGGATTAAAGGGTCGGAATCGGACCGCTAGCTCGGGAC
>JBKJRE010000501.1:0-10221 GCA_046594775.1 Rhizobiaceae bacterium
CGATCTGGTGGTATTCGGCCGCGCCGCGGCAATCAGGGCCGGCAAGGTCGTCGACCGCGCCGCCCCGATCCCGGCCATCAACGAAGCTGCTGTGGACAAGATCATGGATCGCTTCGACCGGCTGCGTCACGCCAACGGCGGCACGCCGACTGCCGTGCTGCGTGAGAAGATGCAGCGGGCGATGCAGGAAGACGCCGCTGTGTTCCGGACCCAGGAATCTCTTGAAAACGGCTGCAAGCGCATGTCGGAAGTCTGGAGCGAGTTCAAGGACATAAAGGTCACCGACCGATCGATGATCTGGAACTCCGATCTTGTCGAAACGCTTGAGCTTGAAAACCTGATGGCCAACGCCATCACCACGGTCTTCGGCGCCGAAGCGCGCAAGGAAAGCCGCGGCGCGCATGCGCTCGAGGACTTTGCCGACCGCGACGACGTCAACTGGCGCAAGCACACGCTGTCATGGGTCAGCCAGGCAGGCGAGGTTACACTGAAATACCGTCCGGTGCACACCGAACCTCTGACCGGCGAGGCTGAGGGCGGCATCAGCCGCGCCAAGATCGCACCCAAGGCGCGAGTCTACTGATCGATGGCCGAGGTCCCTGAAATCCTGGTGATCAACCTGGACAGAAGCCCCGACCGGATGGCCTTCATGGCCGGGCAGTTGAAGGCGTTGGGCCTGGACTTCACAAGGCTTCCGGCAGCGGACGCCAAGAGCATATCCGACGCGGACTTTGTGCGCCTGGGAGATACCTATATGCGCCCTATAACCCGGTCGGAATTCGCCTGCCTGACCAGCCACACGCTGGCATGGCGGCGATGCGTCGACAGCAACCGGCCTGTCCTGGTGCTGGAAGACGATGTTTTCCTGTCTGACCGACTACCGGCGTTTCTCGCCGGATTGTCCGGGCTGGGGACGCCCGACATCATCAATATCGAGACCCGCGGCCAAAAAAAATGGGTGTCAAGGAAGCCAGTTGGAACTGCTTTGGCCAGCGATGTCCGGCTCTATGTCCTCTACATTGATCGCGCCGGTTCGGCCGGCTACGTCGTATGGCCGGATGCGGCACGCAAGCTGCTGAGAAGGACCGAGCGCCATGCGGCGCCCTCCGACGCATTCCTCAACCTGTGCGGCATTCCCCGGCTGCAGGCCGAACCGGGACTTGTCTCGTCGCTCTATGACGGCGGAGAGGGGAACGCCGCAATAAACGCTCCCTTTCGTACGACCATTGTCCTTCCGAGCAAGATCTCCCGGGCCGCCCTGACCCTGCTTCGTCCGCAGTTCAAGCTCCGGCGGCTTGCCGGTTATATCTCCATCACGGTCCGGAAACTCAAGACGGTCGGGGTCGGCATCAAGAGAAACATCATCGCATGCCCGACCATCCTCGCCCATGCAGAAAAGTGGAGCGCCTGAGCCATGGTTGAACTTGCCCTTCCCAGGAACTCGCAGATCAAGGCTGGGAAGACCTGGCCAAAACCCGAGAGCGCCACCAATCTGCGGGAGTACAAGATTTATCGCTGGTCGCCCGATGATGGCGAGAATCCGCGGGTCGACACCTATTTCGTCGATATGGACGATTGCGGGCCGATGGTGCTGGACGCCCTTTTGTGGATCAAGAACAAGATCGATCCGACGCTGACGTTGCGGCGCTCCTGCCGCGAAGGCATCTGCGGGTCCTGCGCCATGAACATCGACGGCTCGAACACGCTGGCCTGCACCAAGGGCTGTGACGATATTTCGGGCGCCGTCAAGGTTTATCCGCTTCCGCACATGCAGGTGGTCAAGGATCTGGTTCCCGACCTGACCAACTTTTACGCTCAGCACGCCTCGATCGAGCCGTGGCTGAAGACGGTGTCGCCGGAGCCGGCCAAGGAATGGCTGCAGAGCCACGAGGACCGGCAGAAGCTGGATGGTCTCTATGAGTGTATCCTTTGCGCCTGCTGCTCGACCGCGTGCCCGAGCTACTGGTGGAATGGCGATCGCTATCTCGGTCCGGCTACCCTGCTGCAGGCCTATCGCTGGCTCATCGACAGTCGCGACG
The DNA here is from genome assembly GCA_046594775.1 of Rhizobiaceae bacterium. Taxonomy (GTDB): domain Bacteria; phylum Pseudomonadota; class Alphaproteobacteria; order Rhizobiales; family Rhizobiaceae; genus CAMYMG01. Next base: position 2,040 of record JBKJRE010000501.1, read on the forward strand.
AGAGCAAGGGCGAGCGGCTGGACAATCTGGAAGATCCGTTCAGGCTCTATCGCTGCCACACCATAATGAACTGCACCCAGACCTGCCCCAAGGGGCTGAATCCCGCCAAGGCGATCGCCGAGATCAAGAAGATGATGGTCGAGCGGCGCGTCTAGCCGAATCGAGTCGGCAGAAAGAGTTTAGTTGGACAGTGATCTCCCCATTCTTAACGTCGCCGAAGCCCGCGTTCTCGGTTGCCTCGCCGAGAAGAAGGAACTGACGCCGGACGTCTATCCGATGACGCTCAACGGGCTGCAGTCCGCTGCCAACCAGAAGACTGCGCGCGATCCGGTGATGGCGCTTGAGCCCGACGAAATCAGGCGGGTACTCGGCCTGCTGCAACAGAAGGGCTTGGTCAGGCAGGTCTTCGGCTCGCGCGTCGAGCGCTACGAGCACCTACTCGCCCAACGCTTTTCGCTCACCCATCCGCAGATCGCGCTTGTCGGTCTGCTCTTGCTGCGCGGCCCCCAGACGGCGCATGAATTGCTGGCGCGCTCCGAAAGGCTGGCGCGGTTCGGCTCCATCGAGGCTCTGAACACCGAATTCGACCTGCTGATCGGGCGCAGGCCGGCGCTGATCCAACTGCTCGAACGCGGACCCGGCCAGCGCGAAGAGCGATACATGCATCTGCTGAGCGGCGAAATCGACATCGTGGCGGCGTCGAGGTCCGCGCCGCATGCACCACCGCCCGGCGGTATCGAGCGGCGTCTCCAAGCCGTCGAAGAACAGCTTGCTGAACTGCAAGCGCAGGTCAGATCGCTGGTCGGCGGCGGCGACTAGGATCGCTGCTGTTCAACCGGCGCTACGGGCTGAAACCAGACCGTCAGGTGATCTCGAAGACGAATGCCTTCAGGAGGACGTCCGGTTCTGCGATGGAAAACGCACGGAACAACGGACTCTCCTCCACGGGCTTCCAGCGCTCTGCCTTCTCCAGCCACTCGAAGACGTCGCGAAATCCGCCTTGCTCCAGAACAGTATCGCGCACCGTGAAGATTGCATGGCCGCCGGTCTTGGTGATGCGCGCCAGTTCTTCCAGGCTTGAAGCAGGGGCGTGGCCTTGGGTGAAGACGCCGGTGGACAGAAAGGCGGCGAAATACCCGTCTGGCCAAGGCAGCGTCTCGCCCAGTTCCGCCTGCTTCAGTTCGCCGTAGGCATTTCTCTTTTTCGCTATATCCAGCATCTCGTCGGAGAAGTCGAAGCCTTCGATCGCGTCATAGCCAAGCGCACGCAGATACGGGCCCGAAAGGCCGGTGCCGCAGCCTGCGTCCAACAGCGGGCCCTTGCCCTTCGGCAGGTAACGCGCCACCCAGGCGGTTATCAGGAAAGGCAGGCAGTAACCGCGCCGGGCGGTGTCCTGGTCGTATTCACTCGCCCATTCCGCGTAGGCAGCCGCCAGTTCTTCGGCGCTGCTTGCCGAGTAGACCCGCTCCAATGCTGATTCTTCGTCTTGCGAACTCATGTGGCATGTCCCCTTCGCAACCGGTTTTCCAGCGCCCGCAGGGCGAGTGACAGGCCGACTGTCAGGATCAGGTAGATGTAGGCGACAATCGAATAGGTCTCGAAAAAGCGAAACGATCCCGCCGCGTAGATTTTACCCATCTGGGTAATGTCGGCGACGCCGAGCACCGAGACAAGTGAAGAATCCTTCACCATGGCGATAAAGTCGTTGCCGAGCGGGGGAAGGATGGTGCGGATCGCCTGCGGCATAACGATGTGCCGGAAACGCCGGTATCGCGACAGGCCGAGCGCCTTAGCCGCCTCGATCTGCCCCTTATCGACCGACTGGATCCCAGCCCTGAAAACCTCCGAGATGAAAGCGGAATAGCCGATCGTCAGGGCGATGATGGCCCGCCAGAGCAGGGATATGTCGCGTACCTGCAACGCGCCCAAAAGGCCGGCTTCGCGCAACGGACCCGTCAGCGCGTTCCAGCCCGCTACAAAGGCCGGGGCGCCTGCAAATGCGATCCAGAACAGCAGCACGAGCATCGGCACACCGCGGATGATCTCTACATAGAAGCGCGATGCTTGCCTGAGCAGCGCCGACCTCGACAGCGCCATCAGCGCGATGCCAAGGCCGAGCGCGGAAGCGAGTGTGAAGGCGATCGCTGTCACCAGGACCGTGATCGCGAGGCCTTTCGAAACTGTCGAGATAACCTGAGAGTAAAGGTCGCTGGCGGCTATAGCCACTGCCGCCGCGAGGGCCATGGCTCCGGCTACCGCAAGCCACCACGGAAACTCCAGCCGTTCGTCGCGCGCATGAGCTATCGTCAAGACGCCATGCCCCGTTGCCTCAGAAGCAGGCTTGCCAAGCCCGCATCACTCCCCGAACTTGTAATCAAGGAACCACTTCTTGTTCAGCGCCTCGATGGCGCCGTCGGCTCTCATTGCTGCAATCGCCGCGTTTACCGGGGCAACCAGGTCCGAGCCCTTCTTGAAGATAAAGCCGAAATCCTCGGTGCCGAGCGGCCCGCCGATCAGCTTCAGTCCGCCGTCGGAGGCATCGACATAGCCCTTGCCGGCCGTGCCGTCGGTCAGAACCATGTCGACATCGCCAGCTTTCAGGGCCTGAACGGTCGCGCCGAAAGTCTCGAACAGCTTGATGCGGGGGTTCGCCTCGTCTCCGTCAAGCACGCTGTAGACCGCCGTGTAAAACGGCGTCGTGCCTGCCTGCGCGCCAACCAGACCCTCCTTGAAGGCACCAAAGGTTTGGGCGTCGGTAAAGCGGCTCTCGTCGCCGCGCACCAGCATGAACTGCTCCGAGCGCATGTAGGGATCGGAGAAATCGACCTTCTCCTTGCGGTCGTCCTTGATGGTGATGCCGGTCATGCCGATGTCGTACTGGCCGTCGGAAACGGCCTGGATCATCGCATCCCACGACGTGTTCTGATATTCGGCCTTGAAGTTCAGGCGTTTGGCGATCTCGTTCATCGCATCGTATTCCCAGCCGATCTGCTCGCCGGATTTCGGATCGACGAACTGCAGCGGCGGGTAGGCATTTTCGGTGACCACAACGACGGGCCTGCCGCCAAGGTCTGGGAGGGCCTGCGCATAGGCTGCGACGGACAGCAGGGTGGCAAAAAGGCCCGAAAGTAGCAGTTTCAACGGGATCATGATCCGCTCCTCAAACACATTTCAGCGAAAGTTTTCACGCTGTGAGCGACTGTATCGGTCTCGATGCCGCGTGCAAGCCTTGGACGCAATCCGCTCCGCTTCGTCGCGCCGATGAAGCCCGGAAATTCATTCATCGCATGCTCGTGACATGAAAAAGGCGGCTGAAGCCGCCTTTCAAACCAGATGGGCGCCAGTCTATTCGGCGGGCGTCTCGGCGGCTGCTACTTCAGCAGCCTTGGCGGCATCTGCCGCCGCCTTGGCCTCCGCGGCGTCCTGTGCTGCCTTCTCGACGGCCAGAGCCTCGGCGGCGGCGATCTTCTCGGCCTCGATGCGGGCCTTTTCGGCAACCAGCGCCTCGCGCTCGCCATCGTTCAGCTTGCGGGCGCGCACACCGGTGTTCTCGGAGATACGCGCCGACTTGCCCCGACGGCCGCGCAGGTAATAGAGCTTGGCACGGCGCACCTTGCCGCGACGGACAATCTCAACGCCCTCGATCATCGGCGAATAGACCGGGAAAACACGTTCCACGCCTTCGCCGTAGGAGATCTTGCGGACAGTAAAGTTTTCCTGGAAGCCCGCGCCGGCGCGGGCGATGCACACGCCCTCATAGGCCTGGACGCGGGTGCGTGTGCCTTCGGTGACGCGCACCTGGACGCGCACCGTGTCGCCCGGCTGGAACTCGGGGAGCGTACGCTTGGCTTCGATCTTGGCGGCCTGTTCGGCCTCGAGCTGACGGATGATGTCCATCGAAAATACCTCTTCTTGCTTCTCGACAGTCAGAGCGCCCGGCGCTTGCATCGCGGTTCATTGACCGCTCGGCTATGCCTCTTCTTCACCAAAGATCGGAAGGAGCAGGGGCGAATTCACTATTCTTATTGACGGGTCCGGGAGATTGTTCTTCCGGTTCGGGCGGGCGATACACCAAAAGAGCCGGCTTGTCACGCCTTGCGCGCCGCATTTTTCGAGGGCCGTGGCGCCATGGCGCCGAATTTGCCACCCGACTTGTATCCGATGACGTGCGTCCGTAAAGGGTCGCCTCGGCTTTTCGACAGACCCCAGGCAGATTCGTGACCCTTTCCCTGATGCTCGTACTCTTTCTCGCCGGCCTCGCATCCGGCATCGTCAACGCGGTCGCCGGAGGCGGGACCTTCGTGACCTTCGGTGCGCTCTCGTTGGCCGGAATCCCGCCAATAGGCGCCAATGCGACATCGTCGATCGCCCAGTTTCCGGGGTACATTACCTCGACCATGGCTTACTGGAGCGACATCAAGGCGATGTGGCGGGAAGCGATCCTGCTGTCAGTGATTTCGGCGGCGGGCGCGCTTGGCGGGTCGCTGCTGCTGTTGTCCCTCGACAACCCGTCATTCAAGGCGATGGTGCCCTGGCTGCTGCTCGGCGCAACGGCGCTCTTCGCTGCAGGTCCGTGGCTGAAACCGAAGCCAAAGGCCGGCGCAACAGAAAAAGCGGCAAACCTTGCCGGGCCGGTCGTGCAGTTCTTCACGTCCATCTATGGCGGATTCTTCGGGGCAGGGATGGGCGTGATGATGCTCGCCACGCTTGGTCTTACCCAGGGCGGCGACTATCATCGGCTCAATGCGCTGAAAAACATGCTGTCGATCGTGATCGCAGCGGTGGCCATCATCGTCTTTGTGTCAGGTGGCGTCGTCGCCTGGCCGGAGGCGTTTGTGATGATCCCGGGCGTTGCGCTTGGCGGTTACTGCGGTGTCTGGGTGGCGAAGCGGGTTCCGCAAACGGCCGTGCGCGTCTTCGTCATCGCCATCGGCCTCTTGCTTGCCTTCTATTATTTCACGAAGGCTTGAGCCGGTCCGAAATCAGATCGGGGCGCCGCTCGGCGGTCAGCTTCTCTGACTCGGCGCGCCGCCATTGGGCGACCTTCGCATGATTACCGGAGGTCAGTACTTCCGGAATCTGCTTTCCCTCCCATTCCTGCGGCCGCGTGTAGTGTGGATGTTCGAGCAGGCCGTTCTCGAAGCTTTCTTCGTCCCCTGAGGCGTCATTGCCCATGACCCCGGGTAGCAGGCGCACCACGGCGTCAAGCAGCACCAGCGAAGCTGGCTCGCCGCCCGACAGGATGTAGTCGCCGATGGAAACCTCCTCGAGGTCCCGCGCGTCGATGACGCGCTGGTCAACCCCTTCGAAACGTCCGCAGACGATGACGGCGCCCGGTCCTGCCGCCAACTGGCGGACGCGCTCCTGCGTCAGCGGTTTTCCCCGCGGGCTCATGAGCAGGCGGGGCCGCACATCGCCGTCTGGCGAGGCAGCGTCGATCGCGTGTGCCAAGACGTCGGCCCGCATCACCATGCCGGCGCCGCCGCCGGCCGGCGTGTCGTCGACGGTGCGATGGCGATCGGTGGCGAAATCGCGGATCTGGACGGTTTCAAGCGACCATGTCCCGCCTTCCAGCGCCCGGCCGGCCAGCGATACGCCCAAAGCGCCCGGAAACATTTCCGGGTAGAGCGTCAGAACTGTCGCGCGAAAGCTCATTGCTCGCCCCCGCCGCCCTTCGGATTGCGTGGTTGCGGCGAATTTTCCGCGGCGTCGCCTGGAGCCTCTGCATCGTTCAGTCCGTCGTCCTCATCGTCGGCAAGACCCGCCGCCACGCTGTCGATGCGAACAAAACCAGCCGCGACATCGACTTCAGGCACCGCCGCCTCCGTGAACGGGATCAGCACTCCCCGCTGCGCTGCGAGCGCCAGTTCCAGCAGATCGCCACCGCCGAAATTATGCACCGCCGTCACCCGCCCGATCTGGGCCTGGTTCTCGTCCCGAACGACAAGACCGATCAGGTCGGCATGATAAAACTCGCCACCATCTGTGTTATCGGGCAGCTTCGAGCGATCGACGAAGAGTTCGGTTCCCTTCAGGGATTCGGCCTGATTGCGATCATTGACGCCCTTGAAGCGAACCACGACCACTTCGTTGGCCGGCCGGATGGCGGTAATCTCGAAGCTTCTACCGCTCGTGTCGCTGAGCGGTCCGTAGTTACCGAGCGCCATCGGGTCTCCGGTGAAGGCCTTGACGCGCAATTCGCCCCTGATGCCGTGCGCAGCGCCGATCACGGCCATCTGCACGGGGTTGCTGAGCTTCGACATGACAGGCGTGGCCTTCGCTTCACTGGTTGCTAACTTCGATGCGGCAAGACTGCTCTATTCAATAGGACACTGGCTGCCAATGCAGGAATTCCTCATATCCGCCAAGTCCGACCTTCAGTCGGCGTGCCAGGCCTGGCTGACGATGCTGGCGAAGGAACGCCGGCTGTCACCCGAGACCGTCGAAGCCTATGAACGCGACAGCAGGCAGTTTCTGCAGTTTCTGACCGGCCATTGCGGTGAACCGCCAGGGCTGGCAGACGTCGGGGCCCTCAGGCCAGCCGATCTACGCGGCTTTCTTTCGCATCGCCGATCGGCCGGCGCGGGTGCGCGCACGCTGGGGCGCGGACTGGCTGGGGTTCGCTCGCTGCTGCGCTTTCTTGAACGTCGCGGTCTTGCCAATGCCGCCGGCGCGGCGGCGCTCCGCGCCCCTCGCCAGCCGAAGTCGCTGCCCAAGCCCCTAACCGCTGATGACGCGCGCCGCGTGGTCTCGCTCGAAGACCAGCTCGCCGAAGAGCCGTGGATCGCCCTGCGCAATGCTGCTGTCCTGACGCTGCTCTACGGTTCGGGCCTGCGCATCTCGGAGGCGCTTGCCATCACGAGCGCCGATCTTTCCGGACCCGGCGACACAGTGCTGCGGGTAACCGGCAAGGGAGGCAAGACAAGGCTGGCGCCGGTGCTTCCCGTCGCGCTGGCAGCGGTTACCGAATATTGCCGTCTGTGCCCGCATCATCTCGACCCGAAGGGTCTGCTCTTTCGCGGGACACGGGGCGGACCGCTCAACCCGGCGATCATCCAGCGTGAAATGAAGAAGATGCGCTCGGCGCTCAACCTGCCCGAGACTGCCACGCCGCATGCGCTTCGCCATTCGTTCGCCACGCATCTGCTGGGGCGCGGCGGCGACTTGCGCATGATCCAGGAACTGCTCGGACATGCCAGCCTGTCAACCACCCAGGTCTATACCGGCGTTGATACGGCGCGCCTGCTTGAGATCTATGACTCGGCGCACCCCCGCTCCTGATTCGGAAACCAGACTATTTTCCCCACCGGGTTAACGGTTTTGCTGCACTTGGGGCCTAGCATCGCGCAGATGAACAGAAGTCGCGCCATTGCCCTCGCAGACCGGTCAGCGACGCTGGCCCTCAATGTCATGACAGCGGTGAACCTGCTTTTCCTTGTCGCCTTTCTGGCGATGCTCGCCTTCGCTGCCGGCAACGCACGTGCAGATGCGGCGCAGAAAAACACCGGGCACATGGCGATGGCATTGGGCAAGAGTGAGACGGGCGACGGCAACTGATCGGCCACATGCGGTAGTGACTGCGCCACTTCCGGTGTGAGGATCACGAAAAGCTTGATTTGCTGTCTTTCGACTGTCTGGTAAACATCAACATCGCAAAAATGGAGAGGATACCGGCCTGACCAGACTTCTCGTTGTTGCCGCCAGCCTTGGTCTTATGGTTTCCACAGCTGGAGCGTGCGGGTTCAAGCATTCCGCACATGCGGATGTCGACCCGACTGTGGTTGCAAGCGTGGCGGTCGAGCAAGCGCCGCCGATGTCGATGCCACAGACCGAAACTTCAAGCGAAGACGCGTCTGACTCTGCGACGAACAGCGCTGAAGACTAACGCTGTATCAACGCCTGGCTGAGCGCCAGGCGTCACACCATTCCGAGTGCTGCCTTGTAGAGATCGAGGATCGCCTCGGCCTCCTGCCGTTCGGCCTGATCCTGCTTGCGCAAACGGATGATCGCTCGCACCGCCTTCGTGTCGAAGCCGGTGCCCTTCATCTCGGCGAACACTTCCTTGATGTCATCGGCAATCGTCTTCTTTTCCTCTTCAAGACGCTCGACGCGCTCGACAAAGGCGCGCAACTGGCCGGCGGCAACGGTCTGGCTGGTCTCGGTGATGTCGTCGGCTGCCATG
>JBKJRE010000029.1:0-6575 GCA_046594775.1 Rhizobiaceae bacterium
ACGATGTAGAGCCCGCTGCCGACGATGATGGCCGCGCCGCTGATCGTCCAGAGATCCGGCAGCTGGTCGAAAACGAGCCAGCCAAAACTGATCATCCAGACCATCTGCAAATAGGGATAGGGCGCCAGCGCGGTGGTGGTGGCCTGCTTGTAGGCATTGATCAGAAACCAGTGTCCGAAGCCGCCGAAGAGTCCGAGAGAGAGCAGGACCACCCAGTGAAAGGCATCCGGCGGCAGCGACGCCGTTAACGGCGCCACCGGAAGCATCATCACGACCGGCGCCAGCGCCGAGTAGAAAATCAGGCTTTCGGACGATTCATTGGCCGTCATGCGCCGCGTCATGATCACGTAGATGCAGTAGCTCATTGTCGCACAAAGCGCATAGACGTGGCCGATTTCGAAAGACGCATAGCCTGGCCGGGTGATGACCAGCACGCCGGCGAAGCCCGCGCCGACCGCTGCCCATCGCCGCCAACCCGCCCATTCGCCAAGCAGCGGACCGGCAAGCGCCGTGATGACCATAGGAGCGAAGAAGAAGATCGAGGTGGTTTGCGCCAGCTGAAGCGTGTTGAGCGCCAGAAAATTGAAGAAGGTCGATCCGAACAGGAACGTCCCGCGCAACATCTGCCGCGGCAGGCTCCTGGTTCGAAACATCGCCGGATTGTTCCAGCTGCGAAACAGCAGCAGAACCAGGGCAACGTGGACGACGAATCGCACCCACGCCACAAACGGCGCCTGCATGCCCGACAGCACGAGATATTTGGCGCTTACATCAAGACAGGCAAACAGCAGGCCCGCGCCGAACATCAGGAAGATCGCCGCGGCCGGCGTGGCCGTGTCGGATGGATTGTTGTGGGAGGTCAAGGAATCGTGCCGCTAATCGTAACCAGGGGAAGCTTTTCAACCAGGCAGCGATTGACCGCAAGGACAATCGGCTGCTTTCGCCCGGCCAACCCTGTTATTCGTCGGCGTCGCTTTCCTCGTCCAGGTCCGGTGACTCCAGCCCTGAGAGGTTGGCCTCGATCCGGCCCAGCAGCTTCGAGAGCGTTTTCTGGTCCTTCTTGTCGAGCCCCCTGAGTGCCTGCTTTTCGGTTTTTCGCAGCGATTTCTCGATTGAGCGTATGGTCTCCCGTCCTGATTCGGTGAGGAATATATGCGCCTGCCTTGCATCCTGGTCCGATGCCCTCTTGTCCAGAAAGCCTTGTGCCTGAAGTCGGTTGATGGTCTTCGTGATGGTCGGCGGGCGCACGCCGAGCCTGGTGGCCAACTGGCCTGGCGTCTGGCCATCATCCTGGTCCAGCGCGATCATGATCTGGTCCTGACCTGCATAGAATCCGTGTGCGAGAAGTCGGGCGGCGAGCGCCGTACGCGACAGGCGCGCTGCGGAGTGCAGCCGGCTCATTGTCGCACCCTTGTTCGTCTTGGCCATGTAGCTCCCCATACGGTAACGACGTTGACGCCAGGGTGTGATGTCGGGCGTCCGGTCCACGGCTGACACAACCGCCGCGCGATACTAGAGATACCCTTTGCCGGCAAGCAAGCTCTCTGATGAACGGGCTAATGCCAGAGCAACATAACATTTAGATGACAAACAAAATGCAGCAGCCAATTTTCGGTCAGGCGTTGTGGCAGCATGTGCCCTGCTACGCATGTTGGCCCGCGCACCAGCCTGACGCCCAGGCCCACTGGAAATTATAGCCACCCAGCCAGCCGGTCACATCAACGACCTCGCCGACGAAATACAGACCCGGGACCGATTTCGCCTGCATCGTCTTCGAGTCAAGGTCATGCGTGTCGACCCCGCCGAGTGTGACCTCGGCGGTCCGGTAGCCTTCGGAGCCCGCTGGCTTGATGCGCCAGCCATTGACCGCGTCCGCCACCCTTCTCAGTACCGTGTCGGAAGCCTCCGCCATGTAGCCGGAGAGCTCGAACTGCTGCGCCAGTATCTGCGAAAGCTTCCTCGGCAAATGCTCGGCCAGCGCAGTCTGCAACGCCTGCCTGCCATTGCTGGCGCGCGCCTGGCGCAGAACCTCGAACACATCGACCGAAGGCAACATCGCGATTGCGATGTCCGCGCCCTCCCGCCAGTAGGACGATATCTGCAGGATGGCGGGTCCGCTGATCCCCCGATGAGTGAACAGCATCGCTTCCGAAAACGCCGCCTTGCCGCAACTCACATGCGCGTCGACGGCGATGCCGGACAAGGGCTTCAGTCGTTCCAGCGTGTGCGGATCGAAGGTCAGAGGCACCAGCGCCGGCCGCGTCTCGACGATCCGCAGACCGAACTGTTCGGCGATGTCGTAGCCGAACCCCGTCGCGCCCATCTTGGGTATCGACTTGCCGCCGCTCGCCACAACGAGCGACGAGCAATCGACTACGCCGCCCTCGAACATCACGCGGAAGCCGGCTTCGTTCTTTTCGACGCGCTTGACGGCGGCGCGCAGCCGCAACTCCACGCCGTGCCGCGCCATCTCGCCGAGCAGCATGGCGATGATCTGCGTCGCCGATCCGTCGCAGAACAATTGCCCGAGCGTCTTTTCGTGATAGGCGATGCGGTGCGCCTCGACCATCGCGATGAAATCGCGCGGCCCATAGCGCGCCAGCGCCGAGATGCAGAAATGCGGATTCCGGGAGATGAAATTCTTCGGCCCGGCATGGATATTGGTGAAGTTGCAGCGCCCGCCGCCCGATATGCGGATCTTTTCACCGGGAGCGGAACTGTGCTCGACGATCAGCACTGAGCGGCCGCGTCTGGCCGCCTCGATGGCGCACATCATGCCTGCTGCTCCGGCGCCTATGATGAGCACATCGACCGATTCCAAGCGTACAGCTCCCGACATTTGACCTCTTCCGCGGCAACTCCCCCCAGCCGAACCCAGGCTCTTGCAACCAGGGGTCTTGCGGCAGACCTGCCGCTTTGGCTGATGCAAAACCGCACCGGCCACCCTATATGAGACCTCTGCTCCAAAGAGGTTCCCATGACCGAATCGCCGACCCAGATACCCGTAACCGTGCTCACTGGCTATCTTGGCTCGGGCAAGACGACGCTCCTCAACCGCATCCTGTCCGAAAACCATGGCAAGCGTTACGCGGTCATCGTCAACGAATTCGGCGAGATCGGCATCGACAATGAACTGATCGTCGAATCCGACGAGGAAATCTACGAGATGAACAATGGCTGCGTCTGCTGCACTGTGCGCGGCGACCTGATCCGCGTTGTCGAGGGCCTGATGAAGCGGCCGGGACGCTTCGACGCGATAGTCGTGGAGACCACGGGCCTGGCCGACCCGGTACCGGTGGCCCAGACCTTCTTCATGGACGAGGACGTGCGCTCCAAGACCAAACTCGACGCAGTTGTCGCATTGGTGGATGCCAAGCACCTGCCGCTTAGGCTCAAGGACTCGCGCGAGGCAGAGGACCAGATCGCCTTCGCCGACGTGGTCGTGCTGAACAAGACCGACCTGGTGACGCCCGAGGAACTGGCAAATGTCGAGGCGACGATCCGCGCCATCAACCCGACAGCCAGGATCCATCGCACGACCCGCGCCGGCGTCAAGCTCGACGAAATCCTGGACCGTGGCGCCTTCGACCTCAGCCGCGCACTCGAGAACGACCCGCATTTCCTTGATGGCGATCACGATCATGAGCATGGCGACCACGACCATGTGCATGACGAAAACTGCGGCCACGATCATCATCGCCCCGACCACGGCCACGCCTCGGCAATCCACGACGTGACGGTGCAGTCCGTATCGCTTCGCGGCGGCGAGATGGACCCGAAGAAGTTCTTTCCCTGGATCGAGAAGATCACCCAGATGGAAGGTCCGAACATCCTTCGCTTGAAGGGCATCATCGCCATCAAGGACGACCCGGACCGCTATGTCGTTCAGGGCGTACACATGATCATGGAAGGCGATCATCAGCGCGCCTGGAAGGAAGGCGAGAAGCATGAGAGCCGGCTGGTCTTCATCGGCCGCGAACTCAGCACCGAACGGCTGCAGCGCAGCTTCGAAGCCTGCCAGGCGTGATCCGCGAGCATGCCGACAGTCGCACCGCTTGATCTCGACGGCCATTGCATCGCCGCCGTTTTCCTTGACGACGTTCCGCATTTCGCCCTCGCCGACGGCACGATCCATCGGCTCGACCACGGCCATAAGTGGCAGGCCGTGCACGACGGGTTGCTGGCCGCGACACTCGATCAGGGCAAGTCGCGGCTGATCACCGGGGGCGAGGACGGCAAGGTGTTTTCGAGCGCCGGCGAGATCAGCGACCTGCTCGCCGAGGCGGGCCGCAAATGGATCACCAGCGTTGCCAGCGGCCCGCAGGGCGCCGTCGCCTATGCCACCGGCAAGACCGCCTTTGTGCGTTTCGCCGATGGCAAGATGAAGGAATTTCAGCATCCGCGCTCGGTGGAGGGGCTGGCCTTTTCGCCCAAGGGCATGCGCTTCGGCGTCGCGCGCTACAATGGTGCGACGCTGCATTTCCCGGCGACAGACGGAAAGCCCGTCGAACTGGAATGGGCCGGCGCGCATACCGGCATCAGCTTCTCGCCCGACGGCAATTTTCTCGTCACCACCATGCAGGAAAACGCGTTGCACGGCTGGAAGCTCGCCGACGGCAAGCACATGCGCATGAGCGGCTATCCGGCCAAGGTGAAAAGCCTGTCGTGGAGCGCCAGGGGCAAGTGGCTGGCGAGCTCCGGCGCGCCGGCAGCCATTGTCTGGCCGTTTTCGGCGAAGGACGGCCCGATGGGCAAGGCGCCGCTGGAGCTTGGCACGCGCGGCAACGTCATGGTGACGGCGGTCGCCTGCCATCCGAGCCAGGATGTCGCGGCAATCGGCTATGACGACGGCATGATCATGGCGGTGCGCTTTGCCGACCTCAAGGAAGTGCTGCTGCGCCGTCCCGGCAAGGGCGCAGTAACGTCGATGATGTGGGATCGCCAGGAGCGTCGCCTCGTCTTCGGCAGCGCCAGCGGCGATTGCGGCGTCGTGGATATTGCCGGATAGCATGGCGCGGCGAACATGCCCGGCAAGCATGGCTATCGGCAACGGTTTCGGGGGAACACAATGGCATCGCAACCTTATAAGCGTGGTATGGAGGGAGGCGTAAGCGTCGCCCGCATCGAAAAGCTTGGGGCCGAGGAAGCGGAAACGTTTCGCCGCGCCCGGCCGAAATCCGAAGCCGCGACGGCCAAAGGCATCGAAGGCTATCTCGACGGCGTGCCAATGCACTGGATGAACGACTGGCCGACGCCGTTTCCGATTGTCGTGGAGCGCGCTCGCGGCGCCTCGATCACAGACATCGATGGCAACCGCCTCGACGATTTCTGCTTCGGCGATACCGGCTCGATGTTCGGACACTCGCCGCCGCCGGTGGCTCGCGCCATCAGGCGGCAGGCCGGACGCGGCTTGACCTACATGCTGCCGAGCGAAGACGCGCTCGCGGTCGGCCGGCTGCTGCCACACATCTTCGGGCTGCCTGAATGGCAGATCGCCACCACGGCCACCGATGCCAACCGCTTTGCACTGCGCGTCGCGCGCGCCGTTACGGGGCGGCCGAAAATCCTCGTATTCAACGGCTGCTATCATGGCGCGGTCGACGAGACGATGGTCAGCCTGAAGAACGGCAAGGCGATCAACCGGCCCGGGCTGGCCGGCGAGTACCGCGACCTTGCGGTGGGTACCAAAGTCGTCGAGTTCAATGACCTCCCGGCGCTCGAAGCGGCGCTTGCCGACCGCGACGTCGCCTGCGTCATCACCGAGCCGGTGCTCACCAATTGCTGCATGGTGCCGCCAGCGTCGGGCTTTCACGAGGGCCTGCGCGCGCTGACCAGAAAGACCGGCACGCTGCTCCTGATCGACGAGACGCACACGATATCAACCGGGCTCGGCGGCTACACACGGGTGCACGGGCTTGAGCCGGATCTCTTCGTGCTCGGCAAACCGGTGGCCGGCGGCGTTCCGGCCAGCGTCTGGGGCATGAGTGCAGAACTGGCGCAGCGTTTCGCAGCCTACGAGCAGACCCGGCAGCCCGGCTTTTCCGGCATGGGGACCACCCTGTCGGCAAACCCGCTGCAGTTTGCCGCGATGCGCGCGACACTGGAAGAAGTCATGACTGCGGAAAACTACGCGCATATGGAACGCCAGGCGGCGCGTCTTGAAAAGGGTCTTGCCGCTGCCGTCGAAAAGAATGGCCTGCGATGGCACGTGGCGCGTGTCGGCGCGCGCGTCGAGTTCATCTGTGCGCCGGGGCCGCTGAACAACGGCAGCGAGGCCCAAGCCGCCCATGCGCCCGTACTCGAGGCGGCGATCCATGTCGCGCTGGTAAACCGCGGCATGCTGATCGCGCCTTTCCATAACATGATGCTGGTCTCGCCGGCCACCACGGCGCGCCAGGTCGATCGGCTGGTCGCCGCCTTTGGCGATGTTGCGGCAAGGCTTGCCGCGTGAGACAAGCCTTGCGGCCAACAGAGCAAAAATCCATGAGTTCCCCATCAGGTTCATCCGTCCCGGAAACGCAGGAAATTCTCGACGCCAATCCCGACGACGAGGCCGTCGACATCGTGCTGTCCGA
>JBKJRE010000050.1:0-5178 GCA_046594775.1 Rhizobiaceae bacterium
CCTCTTCCGTTATCGCACAGGTCCATGGCGTAACCAACGCGGTGGCGATCGAAACCGATATTCTGGGAGAACTGCTCCTGTCCGGCCCCGGTGCGGGGGGCAACGCCACGGCGTCGGCGGTGGTCGGCGATATAGCCGACATCGCCAAGAGCCGCCCGGGCTTCCAGCATGGCCCTGTTTTCGGCCGGCCGGCAAAACAACTTAGGCCCTACAAGAAAGCCAGGATGCGCAGCCACGCCGGCGGCTACTTCATCCGTCTCACCGTGCATGACCGCATCGGCGTGTTTGCCGCCATCGCCAAACGCATGGCCGACAACGATATTTCGCTGGAATCGATTGTCCAGCACGCCGCAGGCGCCGAGGCGGTCGCGCAAAAGACCGTGATCCTCGTCACGCATGAAACGACGGAAGCGGCCGTACGCAAAGCGACCGATGGCATCACCAAGGACGGTCACCTGACCGACAAGCCCCAGGTTATCCGCATTGAACGCGCCGGCTAGCGCGTTCCGGTTTCGCCGCCGCGGGACGTCGCCCAATGTGGCGATATGAAGAGCGAATGGACGGGCGCCTGATGGCGGAAGAAAAGCGCGTCTTTCTCGGCGTCAGGCGCTCGGCCAACGGGCTGCGCTGGGAGCATCGGCTGAGCGAACGCCAGGAGATGCTGGCTCTCGCGATCGCCCAAGGCCATGGCGTGCCCGATATCGTGGCCCGGGTCCTGGCCGGACGCGGCGTGAACGACGACGAGGCCGAGCGGTTTCTGGATCCGACGATCAAGGACCTCCTGCCGGACCCTGCTTCCCTGACCGATATGGACAAGGCGGCTGAACGGCTTGCACGGGCGATCCGTCGGCGAGAGAAAGTCGCGATCTTCGGGGATTACGACGTGGATGGCGCCGCCTCCTCGGCGCTGATGAAACGTTTTCTCGCGCATTATGGGGTTGAGGCGGAAATCTATATTCCGGACCGCATTTTTGAGGGCTACGGCCCCAATCCAGATGCGATGCGCGAACTTGTCGGGCGCGGCGCCACGCTGATCGTCACGGTTGATTGCGGCACCAACAGCGCCGCCTCAATCGACGCGGCGCGCGAAGCAGGCGCCGATGTCGTGGTGCTCGACCACCATCAGGTCGGCGGAGACCTGCCGTCGGCTGTGGCAATCGTCAATCCCAATCGGGAGGACGACCTGTCTGGGCAGGGGCACCTTTGCGCCGCAGGGGTGGTGTTTCTGGCCCTGGTGCAGACGGCCAGGGTTTTGCGCATCGAACGCCCGGACACCGAACAGCCCGATCTGCTGTCCATGCTTGATCTGGTCGCGCTGGCCACGGTCTGCGACGTTGTTTCGCTGACGGGCGTCAACCGGGCTTTCGTCGTCAAGGGCCTGCTGGTCGTCCGGCAGTTGAAGAATGAGGGGATTGCCGCACTCGCGCGGGTTTCCCGCATTGGCGAGCCGGTCGGCGCTTTCCATCTGTCTTTTCTGATCGGCCCGCGCATCAATGCCGGGGGACGCATCGGCGACGCTGCGCTGGGCAGCCGGCTGCTCGCTACCGACGATCCGGCGGAGGCCGCCAACATCGCCGAAACTCTCGACCGGCTGAACCAGGAACGCCAGGCGATGGAGCAGGACATGCTGGCCGAGGCCAGGGCCGAGGCGGAGGCGGAACTGGCGGGCGGCCACGGCCCGGCGATCATCGTGACCGCCAGTTCGAAATGGCACCCGGGCATAGTCGGCTTGCTCGCCTCGCGGCTCAAGGACCATGCGCATCGGCCGGCCTTTGCAATCGCCTTCAACCCGAACGGCGTCGGCACGGGATCGGGCCGATCCGTCCCCGGTTTGGATCTGGGAAAGCTTGTGCGTGAGGCAGCAGACAAGGGACTGATCGTCAAGGGCGGCGGTCACGCCATGGCGGCCGGCATAACCGTCGACCGGGAAAAGCTGGGCCGGCTGCGAGCGTTCTTCGAGGAGCGCGCCGCGGCCGACGTTTTTCGGCTGCAGGACGAGGCGACTTTGCAGATAGACGCCGCACTGTCTGCCGACGGCGCCACGCTCGCTTTGCTCGACACGCTCGAAAAGGCCGGGCCTTTTGGCGCCGGTCACGTTGCACCGGTCTTCGTCCTGCCGCGCCATACGCTGGTGGACGCCAGGCCGGTAGGCGTCAACCATATCAGGGCCGACCTTCGGTCCGACGGCGGCGGGCGGCTACAGGCCATGGCCTTCCGGGCGGTGGATACGGCGCTGGGCGAATTTCTTTTCAGGAATCGCGGTTCCACGATCCACGTTGCGGGCAGCCTCTCCGGCAACTACTGGAACGGAAGCCGCAAGGTGCAATTCCGCATCGCCGACGCGTCCCTGGCTTCCTAACTCACCGTGTCAGGCCAGTACCGTCTGGAGTCGCTCCAGATCCTTCATCTGGCTCATCGTCGCCTCGTAGCCGAGGCGGATCGCTTCGTCGGCGCGGTGGAACTCCGTCAGTCCGATATGGCCAAGCTTCGGCTGCAGCGACATGTCAGGTGGATCGCCTGCAAGACGCGCCCGCGAAATGCGATCCTGGATGATGTTGAAGGCTTCAAGCATCACGCCGGTCACGCCGAGGCGCGAGTCCTTTGCCCGTGAGTTGGAGCCGAGGCTTTCGGCCTGCGTCACATCGGATTTGACCACCAGTTCGCCTGCGCTGTGCTTGATGACAGCGGCGCGCCCGAAGAGGTCGTAGTGGAGGTTCACAGCAACGACCAGCGGCTGTTCATGCGCTCGGCAGACGGAAACCGGAACGGGGTTGACCAATGCCCCATCAACCAGCACACGGCCGTTGGCCGTCACAGGCTCGAACACGCCGGGAAGTGCATAGGAGGCGCGCATGGCAGTGATCAGCGAGCCGCTAGACAGCCAGATCTCGTGGCCGGTGCGGATTTCGGACGCGACACAGATAAACGGCTTGGGCAAATCCTCGAATCGAATGCCGTTCATGTGTTCGCGCAGGCGCGCGTCCAGCTTCATGCCGCCGAACAGACCGCTGCCGCCGATCTTTATATCAAGCATCCCGAAAATGCGGCGCTTGGTGAGGCTGCGGGCGAACTCCTCAAGCTCGTCGAGCTTGCCAGCCAGATAGCAACCCCCGACAAGCGCGCCGATCGACGTTCCGGCGATCATGGAAACATCGATTCCCGCCTCGTCCAGGGCGCGAAGAACGCCGATATGCGCCCAGCCACGTGCGCAGCCGCCGCCCAGGGCCAGAGATATGCCGGTTTTCTTGGGTGGCAGGCACTCAACAAGACCACCTGACGACGAAAGCCCGTTGGCTTCTCGTACATCCGGTCTGTTTCGCAATGACGCCCACTCGAGCATCAAAATCTCCCTGGTCCCAAGTGAAGTCTAGAAGTTCGGCGTATCCAAATGGTGAATATGTGTCGTGGGCATGGTCACTATGGTTCAAGATTGATTTTGATAGGTTTCGTGGGGATCAAACAAGGGCTTGCTTCCGTCGCCTTCGAGAGTGGCGGCGCCATCAACGAGCGCCACCGTCCGGTAGAAGCATGAACGCCGGCCGGTATGACAGGTTGCATGGTCGCCCGAGACTCTTACCCGAAGCTGTATCGCGTCCTGATCGCAGTCTGTCCGCACCTCTACGACCTGCTGAAAATTCCCTGAGGTTTCACCCTTCTTCCATAGCTTCTGGCGCGACCGCGACCAGTAATGCGCAACGCCGGTCCGCAACGTCTGGGCGAGGGCCTCGGCATTCATATGGGCGACCATCAGCAGAGTGCCGTCCTCGGCGTCCGTAACCACCGCGGTTACCAGACCATTGGCATCGAAGCGCGGTGCGAAGGACGAACCTTCCTCCAGTGCAAGCGTGTCGGCTCGGTTATCCGCCATTGTGGTCACTTTTTCCCAACTGCCAGGGCCTGGTCGCGCGTTACCAAAAATCAGCCGCGTTGGCCGGAGCGGATCATCGACACGAAACGAAGCTGCTCTTCAGGTGTGTCTTTGAATGTGCCGGTGAATGTCGAGGTCAGCGTCGTGGAACCCTGTTTGCGGATGCCGCGCATGGCCATGCACATATGCTCGGCTTCCAGCATCACGGCAACGCCGCGCGGATTGAGAACCTCCTGGATGACGCCGGCAATCTGCGCCGTCATGGCCTCCTGTGTCTGCAGCCGATGCGCGAAAATATCGACGACCCGTGCAATCTTGGATAGCCCGACCACCTTGCCGTCCGGAAGGTAGCCGACATGTGCCTTGCCGATGATCGGTACCATGTGATGCTCGCAGTGCGAATGGAACGCAATGTCCTTGACGATGACAAGATCATCGTAGCCCGCCACTTCCTCGAAGGTGCGCCCGAGTTCTTCCGCAGGGCTCATATCATAGCCGCCGAACATTTCCCGGTAGGCCTTGGTAACGCGCCTTGGCGTGTCTACAAGTCCTTCGCGGTCCGGATCGTCGCCTGTCCAGCGCAACAACACCCGCACGGCAGCTTCGACTTCTGCCTCGCTTGGACGGTCGGTGATCGGCCTTTCCAGGAATGAGGACTGGGTAGCAAGTGTGTTGATGACGGCGTCCATCTAGGTGTCTCCCGTAGTTCCCCTCTATACGGGGAACGAGTTGAACGGATCACAGCCTGTCCGGGATTTCAGCATCTGCCGCGCGCCCCAAAGCTGCTTGAAAGCGATCTTCGTGCGACGGACGAGCCGTCACCTTGTCGATCAAAGACCACCCGCATTATATATGGTCGTATAGCACGAAAGAAAGATGCCGACGCGGCACGGATTGTTCGGCCAACGGCGATAGTTTGGAAAACGATGATCGACGACATCTATAACGCGAAAATTCTGGGATTTGCCGGAAACATCGCGCGCATCGGCAGGCTTGAGCATCCTGACGCCACCGCGACGGCCCACTCGAAGCTGTGCGGTTCAACGGTGACGGTCGATCTCAAGATGCGGGATGGCATCGTCACCGACTTTGCCCAGGACGTGAAGGCCTGTGCGCTCGGCCAAGCCTCGTCATCGATCATGGCGCAGGCGGTCGTCGGCGCCACTTCGGACGAATTGCGGCAAGTGCGCGAGACGATGCGCAAGATGCTCAAGGAAAGCGGCGCGCCGCCTCAAGGACGCTTCGCCGACCTCAAATATCTAGAGCCGGTGCGCGACTACAAGGCGCGCCTTGCCTCGACCATGCTGACT
>JBKJRE010000293.1:0-8555 GCA_046594775.1 Rhizobiaceae bacterium
GTCTTGATGCCTGCTTCGGTCGTCGGCATCTGCCGCACCGGATAGAAGCGCTTCGCCGAAACAACCCGGGCATAGGGACTGCCCGACCTGTCGAGCAGCGAGAATGTGGCGCGATCCTCCGTATAGTTCGGCCCCTGGACCGGGTCGATCGTTTCGAAGCGCAGCACGCGGCCGGCGATTTCGGCGGTATCGCCGGGCTTCATCGTCAGTATGTTTTCGCTTTCGAAGGACAGGACGCCGACAATGCCGAGCGTCGTGAGGCCAAGCCCCAGATGCGCGAGTGTCGTGCCGAACATGGAAAGCGGCAGACCGCCGAGCCGCCGCAGCATGGTCGAGGCCGGCGCCGACCCGACGCCAGCCTTCAGCGCCAGGTCGGTCAGCGCGCCCAGAACCAGCCATGCGGCAAGTCCCACTCCCAAGGCCGCCAGCACGGATGCGCCATCGACGAAAAGCGCCGTCATCAGAACCGCCAGCAGCGCGCCGCCAAAGGCCGCCATCAGGCGCTGCGCCACCGCCAGCAGGTCGCCACGCTTCCAGGCCAGCAGCGGCCCGAAAGGCACCATGGCGAGCAACGGCACCATCAGCGGCCCGAATGTCAGGTTGAAGAAGGGCGCGCCGACCGAAATCTTGTCCTGCGACAGGGCCTCAACAGCCAGCGGATAGAGCGTGCCGACAAGCACGGTCGCCGCCGCGGTGGTCAGGAAGAGATTGTTCAGCACCAGCGCTCCCTCGCGCGATACAGGATGAAAGACGCCGCCGGCGGTCAGAGCGGGCGCGCGCAGGGCAAACAGCGCCAGCGAGCCGCCGATGAAAACCATCAGTATGATCAGGATAAAGATGCCGCGCGTCGGGTCGGTGGCAAAGGCATGCACGGAGGTCAGCACGCCGGAGCGCACCAGGAAGGTGCCGAGCAGCGACAGCGAAAAGGTCAGAATCGCCAGAAGCAGCGTCCAGATCTTCAGCGCCGCGCGCTTTTCCATGACAATCGCAGAATGCAGCAAGGCCGTGCCGGCAAGCCACGGCATGAAGGAGGCGTTTTCCACCGGGTCCCAGAACCAGAAGCCGCCCCAGCCGAGTTCGTAATAGGCCCAGTAGGAGCCCATGGCGATGCCACCGGTCAGGAACGACCACGCCGCCAGCGTCCAGGGACGAACCCAGCGCGCCCAGGCCGCGTCAATGCGGCCATCGATCAGCGCGGCGACGGCAAAGGAGAAGCAGACCGAAAATCCGACATAGCCGAGATATAGCAGCGGCGGATGGATCGCGAGGCCAATGTCCTGCAGCACCGGGTTGAGGTCGCGGCCCTCGATCGGCGCCGGCGACAACCGGGTGAACGGATTGGAGGTCACCAGGATGAAAAGCAGGAAGGCAGCGCCGATCCAGCCCTGAACCGAAATGACGCTGGCCCGCAAACTCGCGGGCAGATTGCCGCCGAATGCAGCCACGAGGGCGCCGAAAAAGGTCAGGATAAGAACCCACAAGAGCATCGAGCCCTCGTGATTGCCCCAGGTTCCGGTGATCTTGTAGAGAAGCGGCTTCAGCGAGTGTGAATTCTCCCAGACATTGGCGACGGAGAAATCAGAGCGCGCGTAGGAGATGGTCAACACGGCAAACGCCAGCGCCACAAGCGCAAAGCCGGTTACGGCGACAGGCCCGCCTGTCGCCATCATGCGGCCATTGCCGGTGCGTGCGCCGGCCAGCGGCACCACCGATTGCACCAGCGACAGCGCGAAGGCCAGGACCAGCGCGAAATGCCCTATCTCAACCATGGCGGCGCTCTCCCCCCGTCATTGGGTCGTCTCCTGCCACACGCCCTTGGCCTTGAGGCTGTCGGCGACCTCCTTGGGCATATAGTTCTCGTCATGCTTGGCCAGCACGCTGTCTGCCATGAACACGCCGTTCGCGCCGAAACTGCCTTCGGTGATCACCCCCTGCTTCTCGCGAAACAGGTCCGGCAGGATGCCCTCGTAGTGAACCCTGACGGAACGATCGCCATCGGTCACCGAGAACTCGACCTCGGTTCCCTGGTCGCGCACGATCGTCCCCTCTTCGACGAGGCCGCCCAGCCTGAAGCGCTGGCCCGGTGAAAGCGTCGCCGCCTGCAGGTCGCCGGGCATGTAGAAATAGGAAGCCTTCTGCCCCAGCGCGAAGAAGGTCAGCGCCACGGCCGCGCCGAGGAAGGCCAGCGCTCCGGCGATGACTGACAATCTTTTTTGCTTGCGTGTCATGGCAGCCTCAATCCATCGCCGAAAGGCCGAGCGCGCCAGCGAAATCGTTCAGGCCCTTCGCCTCGTCGCTGCCCGCGCCAAGGGCGACGACGCCGCGCTTCAGGGCCTCGGTCGCCGCATCTTTCCTGCCCAGCATGACATAGGAGCGAACCAGCCGCGTCCAGCCTTCCGGATCGTGCGGATTTTCGCGCAGCCGCTGGTCCAGCCCGGCGACCATGGTCTCGATCATCGCGTTCCGGTCTGCGTCCGACATGCCGGCCGCCGCCTCGATCTGCTCGCGGCTCGGCCCGGGCGCCTGGGGCTTCTGCCCGGCTGCGGCCAGTTCGCCTCCGGCGCGCTCGATCGCCTGCGCTGTCGCGCCATGCCACGGCGAACCAGGCTCAAGCGTGGCGAGCATGGCCTGCCAGGCCGCCACCGCCTCGGCCGTCCTGCCCTCCTGCACAAGCCCGGTCGCCAGGTAGAAGCGCGCCTTTGGCTGCGCCGGGTCGAGCTTGAGCGCGCGGTTGAAGGCGGCGCGTGCGTCGTCCGAAACAAGCCCGCCGCCTGCCCCGGTCATCGCCTCGCCAAGCCCGGCCTCGCGCACGGCGGAAGCGCCGTCGAGGCGGATAGCGTTGCGGTAGGCGTTCACCGCTTCTCCATAGCGGCCAAGCCGCAGATAGATCGGCGCCAGCACATCCCAGCCGCGGCCGTCCGAGGGGTTGGCCACCAGATGCGCCTCGGCCCGCGCCACCAGTTCGTCGATGGAACTGTCGGCCGGATTCTTGGCGAGACGCGCCGCCAGCGGCTGCGACGGCAGGCCGGGCGAGCCAATGCCGGCATAGAGGCCCCAGCTGACCAGCGGCACGGCGAGGATTGCGGCGGCGCTGAAAAGCCGCGCCACGCCGCCATGGCCGGGTGGAGCCTTGCCTGGGGCCAGCTTTGCCTGGCTGTCGGCCAGAAGGATGCGCCGGGCGATCTCGGTGCGCGCCTGTCCGGCCTCGTCGTGGCGTATCAGGCCGCGCGCCGCGTCGCGGTCTACTTCGGAAAGCTGGTCGCGATAGACTTCGAGATCATTCGTCTCGTTGGCGGACTCTTCCGCCTTCCGGCTCGCCAGCGGCAGGAGCACGGCGAGACTGGCGCCCACGGTGAGCAAGGCAGCGACAAACCAGAACAGCATGGCGCTTCAATAGCCCTCGCCGGACCGCCTGCCAATGTCATGGCCATGCGACGGATTGTCGGGACCGACGCCCGGTGCGCCGCCGCGCCGCGACAGAACCGCTGCGCCGATCATGTCAAACGCGTCCAGCTCCCGTCCTTGTTACGGCAGGCGGTGCCGCGCGCCATCTGCTTCTGGCCGTTCTGCGAGACGGAGTGCGAATATTGGCGGCAGTCCTGCGAGCCGACGCGATAGGGCTGGGCGGCGGTCACTTCGCCGCCCGTGTCGGCGGTGGCGCTCTTCCATGTCACGCCGTCGCCGGCAGGCATGTATTCGAGCGCCCGGTATTCCGCCTGCAGCGCGGTTCGCCGGTCGGCGTCGCTCAGGCTGGAGCCGATCGAGCCGCCGATCAATCCGCCATCCATGGACGAGATGATCTTGCCGGCAGCAGCGACGTCACTCGAGCCGGACGTTGCGCCGTCGCTCGGCGCAAAGAAGCTCTGGCCGCCGTTTCCGGTGGTCGAGCAGCCTGCCAGGGCCAGCAGCGCGGCGACAAGCGCAACTCGTTTTCTCATTCAGCCACCCGTTTCCCTATCCGTCGCATCATTCGACTGTAAAAAGGCGCGTTAAGGCTCATCTTTGTCCGAAGTTTGGCCCGATGACGGTAAAGTCTTTTGTTACCCGACGCCACGAAGTTCCACGACCGCCTTCAACCCGCCCAGCGACGAGCGCTCCAGCATCAGCCTGCCGCCATATTCATTGATCAGTTCGGCGACAATGGCCAGGCCCAACCCCGTACCGGGCTTGCTCTCGTCGAGACGTTTGCCGCGCTTCAGCACATCGCGCGCCTTGTCTTCGGGGATGCCTGGCCCGTCATCATCGATGGCGATTGAAAACAGCGGCGGCCCGCCCTCTTGGCGCTGGTTTTGCGCCAGCGATACCGAAATCCTGCCCGCCGCCCACTTCATGGCGTTCTCCAGCAGGTTGCCGATAATTTCCTCGAGATCCTCGCGTTCCCCGGCAAAGACGATTTCTTCGGTCGGCAGCGTCACGGCGATCTGCATGCGCCCGAGCTTTTCGACCACCCGAACCAGCCGCTCCAGCATCGGCGTCACCGGCGTGCGATAGACCACGCTGTCACGCTGCGCCGCCACGCGCGCGCGCCGCAGATAGTGCTCCACCTGCTGCTGCATTGCCGCCGCCTGATCGGCGATCAGCTGCCCCTTGGCGCCGCCCAGCGCCCTGCCCTCGTTGATCAGCACGGCCAGCGGCGTCTTCAGCGAATGCGCCAGATTGCCGACCTGCGTGCGTGAGCGCTCGATGATGCGCCGGTTGTTCTCGATCAGCGCGTTGGTCTCGTTGGCCAACGGCTGGATCTCTGTCGGAAAGCGTCCGTCGAGCCGCTGTGCGGCGCCTTCGCGAACCATCGCCAGAGCGTCGCGCACCCGGCCGAGCGGCCGCAGCCCGAGCAGGATCGCCATTGCGTTGATGGCGATCATGCCGACGCCGAAAATCGACAGATAGGTGAAAAGCCGCCGTTCGAAGCTCGAAATCTCGTCTTCCAGCTCGGTCCGGTTGCCCATGACTCTAAACCGCGCCACGCGGTTCTGGCTGTCGAGCACGAACTCGCTCTCGATGACGGCGATGTCCTCGCCAGCCAGCCCGTCGGCGATATAGCCACGCTGGAATTCGCCGTTGAAGGGAACGTCGGCTGCCGGCGGCGAGGGTATGGGCGCGGTCATCGAGGCCGAGCGCAATTCGCCCTTGACGTCCTCGGATACCGGCTCGACGGCCCAGTACCAGCCCGAATCCGGCGCCGAAAAGCGCAGGTCGCCGAGATTGGGGCTGCCGTTCAGCGTGCCATCCTGGGCCACGCCGACCGAGCCGATCAGGTTGGACAGATGCGCCGACAACAGACTGTCGAAGCCGCGTTCGCTGGCCTGCCGGTAAAGTGTCGAAATCACCGTGGAAATAACGATAAGCGCCACGATCGCCCAACCGGTCGAAAAGGCGATGACCCGGAAGGCGAGCGAATGCGGACCGGCATTCATGGCCGGCAGGCGTCTGCGCTGATGTGACGGCGTGTCCGCGTCAGACCTCCGGTTCACGCATGCGGTAGCCCATGCCCCGCACGGTTTCGATCATGTCGATGCCCATCTTCTTGCGAAGACGGCCGACAAAAACCTCGATCGTGTTGGAATCGCGGTCGAAATCCTGATCGTAGAGATGTTCGACCAGTTCGGTGCGCGACACCACCTCGCCCATATGGTGCATGAGATAGGCGAGCAGGCGGAATTCATGCGACGTCAGCTTCAGCGGCTTGCCGTCGACATCGGCCTTGGAGGCCTTGGTGTCGAGTCTCAGCGGTCCGCAGGACAGCTCCGACGAAGCATGGCCGGCGGCACGGCGGATCAGCGCGCGCACCCGCGCCAGTACTTCCTCGATGTGGAAAGGCTTGGTCACGTAATCGTCGGCGCCGGCATCGATGCCGGCCACCTTGTCGCTCCAGCGGTCGCGCGCGGTGAGGATCAGCACCGGCATCTTGCGGCCGTCGCGCCGCCAGCGCTCGACCACGCTGATACCGTCCATCTGGGGCAGGCCGATATCCAGCACCACCGCGTCATAGGGCTCGGTGTCGCCAAGAAAATGGCCTGCCTCGCCGTCGAAAGCCTTGTCGACGACATAGCCGCCATCGAGCAGAGCATCGACGATCTGCCGGTTCAGGTCCTTGTCATCCTCGACGACGAGTATCCGCATGGAATCACGATCCTGTTGCCTGAAACGGGGTCAGCTATAGGCGAAAACCAGACGCCAGGGAAAGCGCCGGAAAGGCCGCTCAACTGGCCGGCACGACATGCTCCTCGCGTCTTGGCCGCTGGCCATCCTTGCCGGGCACCAGCACGACGATGACGCAGACCGACTGACCGCCGCGGCTGGCCTGGGTGGCCTTGGCAAGCGTCCCGCCATCCTGCGCGGCGATCTGCTGGCCGATGGCGTAGCAGTCGGCCCCGGCGATCCGCATGGGCGCGCGCAAATCATCCTGCATGGCCGCGCGCAAGTCATCCTGCATCGGCGCGCGCAAGTCCTTTGCGAGCGAAGGGGTGATCAACGCGCCAAGCAGCGCCGCCGCGCAGAGCGCAGGCAGGGCCGACCGGAAAAGGGCGCGCGACAGGTTCATGTCACGTTTCTAGCGCATCGGCGCTGAACAGGGAATGAATGGTTGGGGAAGTGTCTCGGTTCGAAATTTAGACTGGAAGGAGCGCCTTAAGCATTCCGATCACTCCCGGAGCGATATCGGGCCTGGACTCGAAAAACTCTGACCCTCCCGCAGACCAATCCATGCTCTTGATCTGGTCGGCTAGCACTACGCCAGTCGTCTTCAAGCCATCGGGAACAGCTGCCTCAAAGGGGTAACCCTTCGCCTTTGTCGTGATCGGACAAAGTACGCAGAGGCGAGCAATGGAATTATACTTCTCGGGGGACAAGACAAATGCATAGCGCTTCTCCGCCTGCTCTCGGCCCGCCTGAGGATTGAACTGGATATGTATTATGTCGAATTGCTTTGGACAGTACGGCTCACTAGAAATCGTTGCCGACCGACTTACCTGTGACCACCTCGCCATGACGATTTTCTTCCGTGATTCCACGCAGAAGTGTGTCTAGGTCATAGACGTGCGAATCTTCAACCGGTCGAACTAAAAGAGCGCCATTTGCCACAGAAATGTCTACAGAAATGCCTTCGCGAACCGAAATTTCGCGCGCGAAGGCTGCGGGAATACGCAGCGCCAGGCTGTTACCCCATTTTGCAACATTGGCTATCATGTGCCTAACTCCTGCAGCAGCAAGTGCTGTATCTACATTGGAGACACATAATAGGTTCCATTTCTGAACGCAACATGAATATGAGAGTTCGCATGTTTGGGGACGCTTGTTGCAAATCCTCGATAGCCGCAATCTGCAACTTGGCGCTCTTCCTCAGCGGTGAGTTTTCTGCCCAATCCAGTCTCCTTGCTCTGCGTCAGGAATATGGGCGGCAGGGCCAAGTGCGATAAGTCAGAGGTCAAGCTGCCGAGACGCTACCGCTTGGGAGAATATCCTCCCCCTCACCCGATCCTGCTCTTGGCATCCAGCCGGCCAAGAATCGCCACCAGTCCGCTGATCGCGGTGATCGCCTGCAGCAGCGTGTCGGTCAGCGCGCCATTGTCGATTCCGGCGAGCGGCAGCCCGAACAGGCCGCCGGCGGCCGTGATGATGGTGATCAGCGAGGCCCAGATGGTGCGCGACAGATACCAGGGTTTTGTCTCGGTCATTTTTTCGTTCCTTTGCGTCTGTTGGTTATTTCGTTCCGTCGTTTTCAGATGAGTGGAAGCCGGCCCGTCGCGGCAATGCCCCAGCCGGCGGCGATGCTGAGCTGTTTCACGCTCACGGCCAGTTCGGCAGGCGGTGCGCCGAAGTCGGCGGCGATCATGCCGGCTGAATAGATGAAGGCGGGGCTGGCGACCGTGGCGCTGCGCACGACCGGCCCACCAACCGCCGCGATCTCGACCAAATATTCCTCGCGCTCCTCGCCGAGAGGAATGTCGAGCGGAGTCCAGCTGTCGGCGTCGAGGCGGCCGCGGCGGATCCAGCCGAGCCTCACGCCGCCCGCGCCGTCCGGCGTAGCGCTGAGATGCACCGGCGACAGCGGCAGCAGCGCGCGCATGCCGCCGGTCTCGGCATGGTCGGAAAAGCTGGCGCTGGTGAAATCCTCGCCGGCCGGCCCGACGCGCCAGTTCAGCGCCAGACCTTCTTCGCCGGCAAGCAGCCCCGCCGGCGCAACGGCGTCGTCGAGCACGACGAAATCGGCGCCGATGGCAGCGCCTGCCTGCATGGCGTCGTCGGTGCCGAGCTGGCCGCGCAGCAACCCGGTGAGTTGCCAGATGTCGGGTGCGATTTCCTCGGCGCCTTCATACTGCAGGATTTCCCAGCCGCCGGCCGCGCAGCGAACGGCTGCCGAATTCGCGCCATTCAGCAATTGCCCGCGGCTGACGCCTGCCGCCTCGCCGCCAAACAGTTCCACCGTCACGACCGAGCCGCGGTCGAGGCGCCCGCTGACGCCTGGCGGCAGCGCCGCCGTCAGCGCCCCGACATCCGCCGGCTGGGGGATCGTCGTGCGCAGCGCAAAGCCCGTCGCCTCGGGCGACGCAAAGACC
>JBKJRE010000504.1:0-2565 GCA_046594775.1 Rhizobiaceae bacterium
CATGATGCCCTATCGCTACACCTCGAAGGACTCGCTGAAGGATGCCGAGGACTGCGCCCGCGCGCTGGGCTGCCGCTACGACATCGTGCCGATTTTCGAGCCGGTCGACGGATTTTCAAGCGCTTTGTCCGGGCTGTTCGAGGGAACCAAGGAAGGCATCACCGAGGAAAATCTGCAGAGCCGCGCGCGCGGCACCATCCTGATGGCGATCTCCAACAAGTTCGGCTCGATGGTGGTGACGACCGGCAACAAGTCGGAAATGTCGGTCGGCTACGCAACGCTCTACGGCGACATGAATGGCGGATTCAATCCGATCAAGGACCTCTACAAGATGCAGGTCTATGCACTGTCGGCTTGGCGCAACACGACCGTGCCGCCCGGTGCGCTGGGACCATCGGGCGAGGTGATCCCGAAGAACATCATCGACAAGGCGCCTTCGGCCGAACTGCGCGAGAACCAGACCGACCAGGATTCGCTGCCGCCCTATCCGGTTCTGGACGACATCCTCGAATGTCTCGTCGAAAACGAGATGGGCGTCGACGAGATCGTGGCGCGCGGCCATGCCCGCGAGACGGTCCATCGCATCGAGCACCTGCTCTACATCGCCGAATACAAGCGCCGGCAGGCAGCGCCCGGCGTCAAGATCACCAAGAAGAATTTCGGGCGCGACCGACGTTACCCGATCACCAACCGGTTCAGGGACCGGGGCTAGACCCAACCCACGATGCAAATCTCGCACGACCTTGCACGCCTCGACTTCCCTGCGACCTCCGATCTGCTGATCGAAAGCTACTGGGGCAGGCAACGTACCCGTGCAATCAACCGTCGTGCCTTCGAAAATTCGATCTGCGCCATCGCCCTGGTCGATGGCCGGCAGGTCGGGTTCGCCCGCGCCGCAGGCGACCGTGCTTTGTTCGCCAGACTATCCGACGTGATCGTGTGGCCGGAACATCGTGGCCAGGGCATCGGAAGCGCGCTGGTCAAGGCGCTGCTGGCGCATCCAGAACTGAGAACCGTGTCGATATGGATGCTCAACACGTCAGATGCGCATGGCCTCTATACTCGCTTCGGCTTCCGGCCGGTGACCGACGGCAACGAGATGCGGCTCGACCGGCCGTCTCGCTGATGGACCGATTTCTAAGTCTTCTCCGCGACAACGCACGCTGGCTTGCCGGCGGGCTGACACGGGCCGAAGTCGCGCGCGATCCGGTCTTCTACCTGTAGTTGCTCGGGGTCATGGCGCTGATGACCATAACCTTCGGGTCCGCTATCCGGCTCAGATCCTCGCCATGGGAGGCTCCTGCCTAATTAATCGCTGCTTATGCTCTATCTGGCAAAACAAGTACGGAGGCGCTTTGCCTTGGTTAGACCAGAAACGTCCCATACGGGCCCTTGCATGACAGTCATCGTACGTTTTGCACCATCGCCGACCGGCCACATCCACATAGGCAATGCGCGCACCGCGCTGTTCAACTGGCTTTTTGCCGCAAAGAGCGGCGGACGCTTCATCCAGCGCTTCGACGATACGGATCAAGCCCGTTCCACGCAGGAATATGCCGATTCCATCCTTTATGACCTGCACTGGCTGGGCATCTTCCAGGACGGCACGGAATATCAGTCGCGGCGGGTCGACCTCTATGAGTCAGCGGCCGACAAGCTGAGGCAGGCCGGCTTGCTTTACGCCTGCTACGAAACGTCCGAAGAGCTGGATCTCAGACGCAAGGTGCGGAGAAGCCGGGGCCTGCCGCCGGTTTATGGGCGCGAGGCGCTGACCCTGACGCAGGAGCAGATCGCCGAATATCAGTCCGACGGCCGCAAGCCGCACTGGCGGTTCCGGCTGCCTAATTTCGTCAGCGATCCGCTCGAAACCGAGCGCACGGAAGTGACCTGGACAGACGTGGTGCGCGGCGAGGAAACGGTCGACCTTGCTTCGCTGTCGGACCCCGTGCTGGTCCGCGAGGACGGTACATTTCTCTACACGCTGCCTTCGGTCACCGACGATATCGACATGGGCATCACGCATGTCATTCGCGGCGACGATCACATCACCAATACCGGCGTCCAGATCGCGCTCTTCAGGGCGCTTGGCGCGGAGCCGCCGGCGTTTGGCCACCACAATTTGCTCACCATGGCGTCCGGCGAGGCGCTGTCGAAGCGTTCGGGCGCGCTTTCGGTGGCGGGCCTGCGCGAATCCGGCATCGAACCGATGGCGCTGGCGTCGCTTGCCGTGCTCGTGGGCACATCGGAGAACGTCGAGGCGGTGGCGACAATGGCGGAACTCGCCAGCCGCTTCGAACTCGATGCCACGTCAAAGTCGGCCGCCAAGTTCGACCCGGCCGACCTGATCACGCTCAACCGCGCGCTGCTTTTGAACATGCCGTTTTCGCAAGCTCGCGACCGTCTCGCGGCCTTCGGCGTTTCGGGCGCAGAGGCGGAACCGTTCTGGAACGCCGTGCGCGGCAATATTGAAAAGCTCGCGGATGCGGGAAGCTGGTGGCGAATCGTCAGGGCAGGGCCGGAGACGGCGCCGGAATTTTCCGAAAAGGATGCAGACTTCGTCAGGAC
>JBKJRE010000002.1:0-5571 GCA_046594775.1 Rhizobiaceae bacterium
CTTTTCGACCGAGCGCAAAACCTCTGAGCGCTCGCTCGGCGGCGTTGTTCGACAGGCACGCCCGCCCGTTGTCGAGGAACGAGGCAAAGCTGGCCCAGCGCCTGAGCATGTAGTCGATGGGCTTGGCGACGGTCGCCGAGCGCGAGAGCGTGACGCGTTGCTCGCCGAGCCAGGCGCGCAAGTCGTCGGCGAGCGGGCGGCTGCGCTCCTGCCGAACCTGGCAGCGCTCGTCGGCGCTCAGGCCGTTGATCTCGCGCTCGATGGCAAAGAGGATATCGATGCGCTTCACCGCCTCCAGGGCGATCGGCGACACGGGCGCGGCGCCGGGACCGCGCCGTGCGCTCGCGGCAATGTCGGCGAGCTCGAAGAAGCCGCGACGGGCATGGGACCAACAGAGCGCCGACGTGACCGGCCCGCCCCGACGCGCGGGATCGTACAGCCCATTGTATCCGCCATAGGCGTCGGCCTGCAGGATACCGCACCAAACCGCGAGATGCGCGTCCGGATGCTCTTGCCGCCGGTCGCGCGACGCGAAGTAAAGCGCCGCCGGCGGATCGGCGCCGCCGAAGGGCCTGTCGTCGCGCACATAGGTCCAGATCCGGCCGGTGTCGGTCTTGCCCTTGGCCAGGATCGGCACCGTCGTGTCGTCGGCGTGCAGCCTCTCGGCTGCCATGACGTGCCGGGCGATCAGTTCATGCAACGGTGCAAGCGCCACAGTCGCCGCGCCGACCTGGTCGGCGAGCGTCGAGACCGAGAGATCGATGCCCTCTCGGCCGTAGCGCTCGCTCTGGCGGTTGAGCGGTTGATGCTGACCAAACTTCTCAAACAGCAGCATGGCCAGCAGGTTCGGCCCCACAAAGCCGCGCGGCGTCACATGGAAGGGCGCAGGCGGTTGCGTGATTGCCTCACACTCGCGGCAGGTGAACTTCTCACGCACCGTCTGGATCACTTTCCACTGGCGCGGGATCACCTCCAGGGTCTCGGTGACGTCCTCACCCAGCTTCGATAGCTTCATGGAGCCGCAGCACGGGCATGACGTCGGCGCGGCGATCACGATCCGCTCGCGCGGCAGATGCTGCGGGAAGGGCTTGCGGACAGGGCGACCGCGAAGCCGTGCAGGCAGTGACGCCTGGCGCGACATCGCCACCGCCGCGAGTTCGTCCTCGGTCGCCTTCGCTTCGAGCTCCTCGAGCTGAAGCTCCATCTGGTCGATGAGGCGCATCGTGCGCTCGGAGCGCTGACCATAGAGCACACGCTTGAGCTTCTCGATCATCAGCTTCAGATGCGCGATCGTCACTTCGGTCGACGACGCTGCAGCCTTCGCCGCAAGAACTTCGGCTTGCGCCTCGATCCTCGCCTGGCGCTCCGCCAGGACCATCGCATGCGCCGCCGCCAAATCGGTCGGCAGTGACGTCGGCAGGGGCGATTCAGCAGGCGCGTTCACAAGGACAGGGAATCACATCTGTCCGCAAAAACAAGGCGCAAAACTCTATCCGATCGCAGTCGGACGCCAGGTCTCCACCGGATTGCGCCAGTCTATGCCAGAGAGCAGGTACCCCATCTGCGCCGGCGTGATCGCGACGACGCCGTCGCCCGGCGACGGCCACAGAAAGCGACCCTTCTCCAGTCGCCGCACGTAGAGGCTGGCTGCCTGCCCATCGTGCCAGATCACCTTCAAAAGATCGCCGCGACGCCCGCGGAAGCAGAAGACGTGGCCGCCGAGCGGATCGCGCTTCAAGACCTCCTGCGCCACCAGCGCCAGCGAGGCGAATCCCTTCCTCATATCGGTGTGGCCGGTCGCGAGCCACACCTTCACGCCAACGGGGACCGGGATCACCTGAGCGCCTCGAGGCCTCGCGCCAACTTGAGCATCACATCGATATCGACGCCGCCCTCGGCGATGACGCGCCGACCGGTGGACAATACGATCTCGACCCGCGGCGAGCGATCCAGCATCGCTGCTGGACTGTGATCCTGGCTACCCTGATCCAGCACCGGTGTCGGACTGAGCGGTATGGAATCCGGCGCAATCGACACCGGCAGAAATGCTGTCGGACTTTGCCGTTCATCGTGCCGCTCGCGCCATCGGTAGATCTGCTGCGCCTGGATGCCATGCCGCTTCGCCGTCGCGATCACGTTCCCGCTCAACAGCGCCTCGGTCACGACCGCGCGCTTCTCCTCAACGCTCCAGCGGCGCCGCCGCACATAGGTCCCATCATCATCCATGCAAAGATATCCAGCACCGCTGCCGGCAATGATGCCGGTTTACGAACGCGAAAAGCTGGACGCCGAAATGCTTCTCCACAAGGCGGCCTACGGCGCATGCTTACCTTAGGCATGGTCGTAAAACGCGTGCGTATCCTGTGGCCGGTCGCGCTCGTCATCGGCTGTGGGAGCCGCAAGCCCCAGTTGCGCGGCCAGGTAGTCGCGGTAGCGGCCCTTCTGTGACGCCGGGAAGGTTCTGTCGGCATGAGTCAGCTCGGGATTGCGGGGGGCGGCCGCCGGTACGATCCTAAAGATTGGCTTGGCCCTAATCGGACCGGTGATCTTACCGTCCAGGTTTTGCGGCAGGAAGAGGGATATTCGATCATCCTCTTACATCTGCCTGAGTAGCCATTCGGCTGGGAAAGCCTGCGAAACCGACCGATAGCACTGGCCAACCTGCTAACCCTGTTTCGCCTGAAAAATTGCCTGTTCCCGCAATTTCTTTCCCTGTTAGCTCGAATTAAATTCCCTGTTACCGTGTGTAGGGAATTTGCTCGCAAACCATTGTAATCACGTAGCTATTCGAGGCAAGAATCGTCTGGGTGGCGTTAAAACACGCGAATTTCCCTGTTTTTTCCCTGTAAACAGGGAATTCCAACCAGAGACTGGTTCGCACAAGACTGGGTGCACAGCCAACCGTCTCTACGCTTTCGTCACCCTTTACACTGTTTGTGCCGACCTAGGCCATGATCCAGGCCCTTACATGCCGTCATTGGAGCTTGCACAGGACCGTCGTCAACCTGAGGGAAGTCCTTCAACTGGCTCTTCGCGGCGGATGTTCGATAGGCCACGCAAACCAGCGACAGTCGCTGCGCTACGGGCGATGGCGCCTTCGGCTTAAGGAGAGCCTTCCGCAGCAGCAGGATCAATATCACCATGACGGTCGGTTTCGCCGAGGTGACAGGGAATCCGCAGGCCTCGCGAGCGGCCGCATGAGCACGCGTTTGCCGGCGATGGGTATAAATGCTTCGGCCAAAGCGATCATAGTCTCGGAGTCCTTTGCGGCAGCACCGGGAAATCGGATAATGGGAAGAGGGACTTGAACTGATGGGCGATCTTTCGAGGCTGGGGCTTGGCAATCTTCTGGTCGTTGGTCGTGCCGGCATGGACCTTTATGCCGATCCGCCGGATACGCGCAGCGAAGACGCCGCTCGCTTTTTCGCCTGCCTTGGCGGTTCCTCGGGCAACATTGCTGCGGGGCTGCTGCGGCTCGGAGTACGCGCTTCCATCGTGACGTCGGTATCGGACGACGCGGTGGGCCGATTTGTTCGCAACCAGCTTGAGCGCTTCGGAATTGGCACCGAGTATCTATTCACGGTCGGCGGCGAGGCGCGGACCTCACTCGCCGTTACGGAGACGCGGATAGAAAATACCCAAACCGTCATCTATCGAAATGACGCCGCGGATTTCCAGGTGACGGCGGCCGACGTGGCGACGATAGACTACAGCGTCTTTGGCGGCATGATCGTAACCGGAACTGCGCTGGCGGCCGAACCGTCACGTTCATCCACACTGGACGCAATAAAAAGAGCAAGCGACGCAGGATTGCCGGTCATCCTCGATATTGATTACCGGCGGTACTCCTGGAGCGACGGAGCCGAAGCGGCCAGCGTCTACCGCAAGGCCTGCATGGGGTGCGACGTCGTTGTCGGCAACAATGAAGAATTCGATGTGGTGGCGGGCGACAGCGGCGGGTTGGGGCTGGCAGCTTCCCTTGCCCAGAGCGGCAAGGTCGCGGTCTACAAGATGGGTGAAAAGGGAGCGCGGACATATTGGCCGGAAGGAAGTTTTCAGACAGGGATCTTTCCAGTCGCAGCGATCAAGCCAATGGGGGCCGGAGATGCGTTCATGGCCGGCTTCATTGCCGGCCTTGTCCATGGCCGTCCCATGCCTGAGGCCGTCCTTCAAGGCTCGGCCGCCGCTGCCATAGTCGTGTCCGGCATCGGCTGCGCGCCGGCAATGCCGACCTCCTCGGAACTCGACGCCTTTATCGCGGAAAACCAGATGACACAGCCGGGCTAGGCCACCATTGGCGGCACCAGTATCTTCAGCGCGGCGCCATCGGGTGGCGCCGGGATGGCGCCGTTGCCGCGGGCCGAGAGTATGGCGCGAAAGGCATTCCGGATGTCTTCTCGAAGGTCATGGTAGAGCAAGACGTCGATGCGACCGTCGCCCAGTAGGCCACGGTTGTCGGGGTCGAAATCATGCGCAATGAACAGGGGACGAGGCACCCCGGCCGCTTCCAGCGTCGCAAGGATGCGCCTGTTTCCGCCGCCGATGGAGTAGATCGCCGCGACTGCGGGACGGGCCGAAACGACGCTTGCAACGCGCTGGGCGAAATCCGGCCATTCTTTCCCTTCGACCAGAACTTCGAGCGAGGCATCGGGAAAATCGGACAGGAGGGCCGCTCGAAACCCCGCCTGCCGCTCTTCCTCGCCGCGGAAATGCTCATTGCGGATGGTGACGATGACCCGCGGCGCCGCAATTGCCCCGGCAAGGCGCCGTATGAACCAGGCAGCGGTTGCTCCAGCGCGGCGGTTGTCGAGGCCGACATAGGCTTTGCGGCGCGATCCTGGAAGGTCTGTGGCCAGAGTGACGACAGGCGTGCCTGTGTCCTCCAACTCGGCAATGGTGCGGTGCAGGAAGACCGAATCGGGAGCCATCAGTATGACGCCTTGGCTTCCCCGCCGCGCAACACGGCGCAGCGCAGCGTCGATCTCTTCCACCGAAAATCGCGCCCGCAGATCCTTGCGCACTCTAAAGACGGCAAGCCGCATCAGGGGCAATTCGAGCGCAATCGCCGTCTCGAGTTCGTCGAGGAAGGCAAGCGGCGCTTCGACGATCACATCGATGATCAGCTTGCGCCCGCTGAGCGCGAGTTGTCCGGCCTGCTGTTCCAGTTCCGCGATGGCGTGGAGCACCCGCTCCGCGGTCTGACGCCGGACCCCGCTTCGCCCGTTGAGAACACGGTCGACTGTCGCTGGCCCGACCCCTGCCTGCAAGGCAATGTCTTTTACAAGAAAGCGTCGGGCCATAATTCCTGATTTGTTTTTGATGGTTTTCGGTGGCTCGCAACACCCTAGCCCGGTCTAATCTGGTCTGACAGGCAAATCATCGGGAGGGATCGGAATGCTCGACAAGAACCGCACCGCAGCCAATGTGTGGCTAACCGACAGGGATTGCGATCTCCAAGAATTTCGAACCCATGTCGAAAGGGCGACCGCCGCCACCGACTATCCGCTGGCGATCGAGATCGTGTCGAACATCCCGGTCTATGACGGCGACGCGCTGCGCCGGGCATTTCAG
>JBKJRE010000167.1:0-5844 GCA_046594775.1 Rhizobiaceae bacterium
GGTAACGCCCGACCTGAAAACGCTCTACGAGACGAGTGACGCGTTGCAACTCGCTGCCCACGTCCGCGCCGGAGAGGTAAGCCCAGCCGAGCTTGTGGAAACCGCGATTTCGATCGTGGAAGAGCGCAATCCGGATCTTAACGCCGTGGTGATCAAGACCTACGAGATCGCTCGTACGGCAGCGAAGGATCCCCCTGCGGGAGTATTCGGCGGCGTGCCGTTCCTCCTGAAGAATATCGGATCGATGTGGCATGGAACGCCGCTGAACAATGGCTTGGCCTACATGCGGGATTATGTCTGCGACTACGACACAGAGATGGTCCGAAGGATCAAGGCCGCCGGCTTCTTGCTTATGGGGAGAACCAACACGCCGGAAGGAGGCTGGTCGATCGGAACGGAACCGAGGCTCTACGGGCCAACTCGAAATCCCTGGCATCCGGGCATAACGCCGGGCGGTTCGAGCGGCGGCGCTGCGGCAGCTGTCGCCTCGCGCATGGTTCCGCTTGCGGAGGCATCCGATGGCGGTGGATCGATCCGCGTGCCGTCCTCTTGCTGCGGCCTGGTCGGCCTCAAACCATCTCGCGGCAGGATCACCTATGGGCCGCAAGCACCGGAATGCTGGCTCGGCAGCGTCTCGACATTTTGCGTGACGCGCACAGTTCGTGATACCGCCGCATTTCTGGATGCTGTTGCCGGAAATCTGCCCGGCGACCCATATACCGCGCCGCAGCCGGAAACATCATGGCTTGAGCAGAGCAGCCTCCCGCCTCGGCGCCTTCGCATCGGCTATACGGCAAAGCCGGCCTGGAACGAGCCTCTAGCACCGGAAGTCGAAGCCGCCATGACAACCACGCTAAAGCTTTTGGAGTCGTTCGGCCATGATGTTGAGGAACACCCCATGGCTATAGATTTACGAGCCACCTGGGCAGAGTACAACCGACTGAATGCGGTCGAGACGGCCACGGAGTTCGACCGACTTGCGGTTCTGTTCGGCCATGCGGTGCAGCAGGATGACGTCGCCCCCGTGAACTGGGCGCTGATAGAACGAGGCAGGTCGATGTCTGCGCCTGACTATGCGCGGACGATCGCTGCGTTGAGGCTGGCTAGCCAACAGATCGCCAGCGACATCGCCATTTACGACGTGTTTCTCACCCCGACCCTGACACAGCCGCCGCGAGCGATCGGTTACTGGTCGATGGAAGAGGAGAACCTCGACGCCTATCTGGATCGTTGGTCGGATGCTGGCTACATGTTCTGTTTCAACCTGTCCGGCCTCCCCGCGATTTCAGTGCCCGTCCTCCTGACGGATCAAATGGTGCCCATCGGACTGCAAATGGTAGGGCGCCATGGAGACGAGGCGACACTGCTAAGACTTGCGCAGCAGATGCAGGACGAGATCAAATGGCAAGGCCGTGAACCTACAAGACAGGAATTCAACGGCTAGCGAGCGTCTTTCGGGGCAATCCCAGGCAACGAGATGCTTAACCGTCGCGAGTGAGCCAGGCGACCAGTTGCGTCCAGAATATCTTATAGTGTGCCCACGCCATGAATTCCGGACTTCCCCAGTGCGGCGAGCAATCCGACGCGAAGGCGGCCGCACGGCCCTTGCCGTGCATGCCGACGACAAGGAAGGGATCGCTGCCGGCCATCAGGATCACCTCGCTGGCGGGCTTGGCCTTGAACCGGTTGTAGCCGAGGAAATATGGCCAATCGCCCGAAATCCCCTTGAGGATGGGATGATCTTTTACCACGACGGGATTAACGCCTTCCGGCTCCTCAATACGGTCGTCGCTGCGGTCGATCTCGACGGGCAGCACATCCGCAAGCGGGGTCATGGCATAGCGTCCGCGGCCCTCGAAACCTGCAAACGACATGAATCCACCGATCATAAGCAGGCCCCCGCCCTGTTCTGCGAATTTCGCCAGCGAGCGCAGCCTGTTTGGACGGCGCTCACCTTTTACGAAGACCGCATTCGGAAGCAGCAGGGAGTCGGCGGGAATGTCGCTCAGTACGACCCCGTCGAACCGGTCGGCGATCTCCTCGGTTGTATAGGGGAAACCCTCGATCGCCTCGTGGTTGCGCAAGTACGTGATGTCGAAGCCGGCTTCTTTCAGCGCGGCGAGAAGGTCCCGGGCGCCTTCCTCATAGCCAGAGGTCGCGTAGGAACTCGCACCCTTGGTGTGAATACCGTAAGTTGCCCAGCTTTCGCCGGCGAAGAGAATGCGTTTGAGGGACATACCGAGAGTTCCTTCCTGTTTGCATGTGTCCTGACGTAGCACTCCCGCCCTGCAAGAATCATGTCAACCTTCGACAGGGCTCTGTCAGAGCAAACCGGCTTGAGGAGGGGTAGCTGCGTCCCAACCCTGCCCAATGACAAAACGCATTCCCTTCCGCTACTTCAAGACCTGTCCCGAAATCATCCGCCTTGCGTTGATGATGCATGGACGATTTCCTTCCTAACAACGGAACGTCGATGCACAGAGACGGCGGGTACCGAACGTACGGCAGATGCGCCGGCTGCTTATCGGTCGAACCAACCCTCCCTCAGATAACGCATGTATTCGAACACCATGCCGTGCTTGCGCACGAACACGACCTCGAGGAAATCGCCGACAATGAAGGGCTCGATCAGGATCTCGGCGTCTTCGAGATAGGGCGCGAGTTCCTTGACGCGATAGGCGACATGCGGATTGTCGCGCACCGCCGCAGGCACCGTGCTGTCTTCACGGTAGCGCAGGAATTCGATGTGCTCCGGGTGATTGCGCGGATTGGTCACCCAGATTTTGCTTGCTTCAACCCAGTCTTCCTCGAGCTGCTCCTCGGTTGTGGTGATGCCGACATGATCGAAGACATATTCCAGCATCAGCCTACCCTCACGACACTGCCGGTGCGCGCCGACGCCTCGGCGGCGAGTGTCGCCTCAAGAGCGGCCGTCGCATCCTCGGGCGTGCCGATGGTGACCGCCTTGCCTGACTGCGCGCAGGAAGCAAAGTAGCTGAACTCGTCCCGCAGGGCGCCGCCACGCACACCATTGAACATCGGCCAATATGTCGTATCGGGCGAGTGTAACTTGTCACCATCGACTATACCGAGGTTCGGAAACGTGTCCTGAACATGAATGATGCCCTCGGTGCCGATGATCGACATCCGTTCGTCAATGTCGAACGGGGTCTTATCCGGCATGCACCAGACGGTCTCCAGCGTCGCACTGGCGCCGCCGGCAAAGCGGTACATGGTCTGGCCGATATCGGGATGCTTGAGCCCGCGAACGTCAACAGTCTGCGCGTAGGCCGAGACTATGCGGTCACCCGTGAACCAGAGCATGATGTCGGTGTCGTGGATGGCGTCGCCGACGATCGGCCCGATCTTGTTCAGGATGGCCGGCGTCCAGGCAGCGGGTATGTTGCGACGCGACGAAAGCGCCACGATCTTGCCGATCCGGCCTTCGTCGATCGCCTGCTTGGCCATGCGATAGCGTGGGTTGAAGCGGACGATGTGTCCGATATAGAGAATACCTCTGGAGCCTTTCGACGCGGCGGTGATGGCCTGTGCATCCTCGACCGACGAGGCGATGGGCTTTTCCAGGAAAACATGCTTGCCGGCTTCAAGCGCGGAGATGGCCGGCTCCCTGTGTTGGTCCCACATGGTGCAGATCGACACCGCGTCGATCTCTGGGTCGGCCAGCATGTCGTGATAGTCGCGGAAGAGCTTCTTCACACCGAACTTTTTGCCCATGTCGGCGAGCCGCTCCGGCGTCCGGGTGCACAGCGCGGCCAGTTCCAGGTTGGGTATGCCGGCGGCTGTTTCCGCGTGGATTTCGCCGAACCAGCCCAGCCCGATAATGCCCAGTCGCAAACGGTCCATGAAAATCCTCCCCTAGAAGTCCTCGAGCGTCAGTTCCCGTGCCATGACGATGTTGCCCGCCGTCAATCCGCAATCGACGGGGATCGAGACGCCGGTGACGGCGCTTGCAGCGTCGGAGGCAAGAAAGGCGATGACCCGCGCAACCTCGTCGGGCTCGACGATGCGGCCGAGCGGATACCAGCGTTCGAGTTGCTTCAGCACGTCCGGGTTCTTGGCCTTGCGCTGGTCCCAGATCGGTGTGCGCACCGTGCCTGGCAGCACGCAATTGGCGCGAATTCCGTAACGGCCATATTCCAGGGCGATAGCCTTGGTCATGGCGATGATGCCGGCCTTGGCGGCGCTGTAGGCGGGATCGCCCAGCGCCGAGAGCCCGTTGACCGAGCCGACGCTGACTATGGAACCCGAGCGGCGTTCAACCATGTGCGGCAGCACCGCATAAGAGCAGGCGTAGGCGCCATTGAGATTGGCTGCGAGATCGGCCGCCCAGCCTGCCGGGTTGGTGGCCGCCAGCGTCGGATTGCGAGAGACACCGGCATTGTTGATGAGGAGATGCACGTCGCCGAAGCTCTCGAACGCTGACTTCACCGCGGCGGCATCCGCGATGTCAGCGACGGCAGGCAAAACCTTGATGCCATCCTTGCCTAGGCGCTCGACGAGTTCGTTGACCCTCTCGCTACGGTCCAGGGCCGCGATGGTGGCGCCTTCCGCGCCGAAGAAACGGCAAAGACATTGACCGATGCCGCCCGCCGCGCCGGTGATGGCGACCGTCTTTCCGGCGAATTGTCCGCTCATGGCACGCCTTTCATGGCCTCGCCGATCCAGGCGAGATTGGCGCGCCTTAGATGGCCCCAGTTGTAGAAGGCGAGTTCGTCGACGCCGCCTTCTCGAAGTGCCGCGACCGCAGCCAGAAAATCGGCCTTGGTCGACAGATCCGGGTATGACGGGCGCAGGATGCCGCGCAACTTGCCCGCACCTTTGAGCCGCCTTCGAATGTCGAAGAGGTCAGCCTTCACCCGCATTGCAGCCGGTTCGTAGAAACAGGCTTCGATGATGCCGGCGGTCTCGGCCAGGGTGCCGAGATCGCTGCCCTCGTACCACGCGCCCGCCGTCGGCCGCGCGACCGAGGGTATCACCGCGACGTCGGCATCCTTGCGCACCGCGGCACGGATTTCGGCAACGAGCGAGGTCACCATCTTGCCGCGGAAATCGATATAGCGGCGCAGATCGCCGTCGGCGGCGATGTCGGCGCGCCAGAAGGCCTCGGCCATGTCGGCGGGGTAGTCGATGTCGCTGTCGAGATAGGCCGCGATGTCGCCGGCCACTTCCGCTCTGAGTCGGCCGGCATCGATACCCGCCTTCTGAGCCCCGGAAACGCAA
Organism: Rhizobiaceae bacterium; assembly: GCA_046594775.1. Classification (GTDB taxonomy): domain Bacteria; phylum Pseudomonadota; class Alphaproteobacteria; order Rhizobiales; family Rhizobiaceae; genus CAMYMG01. Next base: position 5,242 of record JBKJRE010000167.1, read on the forward strand.
TGCTTGCAGAAGCAGAGGCCAAGCATGTTTTCGAGCCAGGCGTTGGATTTCATCAGCGCGAATTCATGGTGATAGCCATGCGCGTAGGGCGTAAAACCCGGCGATTCCATCGAAATGCCGCGCACCGCATAACTCTCCGTGACGTCGCGGGCGAGACCGATGGCGTATGCCCGTGCCTGGGGCGCCGACGGACAGAGATTGTAGTAATATGGGTCACCGAATGCGTTGCGGACCACCGCATCCGGGTGAGCCATGCCGAGCCGTGTATTGTGCAGCAGCACCAACCAGACATTGACCGCCATACTGCTCTGGTCGACCAGTTCGCGCAGCATGTCGCGTTCACCAAGAAGAGTGTTTGCAGCCGGTTTGATGGCTCCATAGCGCGACGGGTCGGCGTTGAAATAGACTGTGCCGTCCTCGGGGAAATAGACCTTTCCTGCCTTGCCATGCGGCCGCATGAATTTTCCCGCGTGGTAGCTGCCGGCAAAGGTTACGGTGTCGAGACCGAGACCGCGAAACTCGTTCGCCGCCGCCGTTACGCCGGTCTCCGCCAAATCCCAGGCATAGGTGTAGATGGCCTTGTAGCTCATGGCTTTGCCTCGC
>JBKJRE010000205.1:0-12432 GCA_046594775.1 Rhizobiaceae bacterium
ATACTGGCCGAAGGCACACCAGAACAGATCAGCGCCAATGCCGATGTGCAGCGCGCCTATCTCGGGACGCCGCCCGATGGCTGACGCGCTGACCGTTCGCGGCCTCGACTGCTTCTACGGCGAAACCCCGGTGCTGCACGGCATCGACCTCGATCTCAGGCAGGGCGAGGTGCTTTGCCTGCTTGGGCGCAACGGCGCCGGGAAAACAACGACGCTGAAGGCGATCATGGGACTGGTGCCGGCGCGCGCCGGGAAAATAATGCTCGGCGATGTCGAGCTGACGAAGCTCGCGCCGCATGAGGTGCCCAAGGCCGGCGTCGCCTATGTGCCGCAGGGCCGGCGTCTCTTCGCGGAGATGACGGTCGCCGAGAACATCGAGATCGGCCTGATGGCGCGCGGCAAGGGTCGGTCGACCCGCGAAAGCGTACTCGAGCTTTTTCCGCTGCTTGCTGACCGCCTCAAGCAGCCATCCGGGACGCTGTCGGGCGGCGAACAGCAGATGCTGGCGATGGCGCGGGCGCTCTGCCTCGACCCTCTGGTCTTGCTGCTCGATGAACCGACGGAGGGGCTAATGCCGTCAATGATCACGAAAATTCGCGAGACCGTGTCAAAGCTGCGGGAGCGCGGCGTGTCAACAATCCTGGTCGAGCAGCGGATCGACGCCGTTCTGTCGGCCGCTGACCGGGTGTCCTTCATCGAGAATGGCCGGCTCAAGGAGACGGTCGACGTGTCGCGGCTTCGCGACGATCCGGCGATGGTGAAACGCTATGTCGGCGTCGGGTAGAGCCGGTCAGACAAGCGATACGCCGGCGGCCTTCATCTGCGCGATCATCGTCGCCAGCGAGCCGCCGAGATCGATGGCCCGACAGGCATCAAGCCTGACCGTCGTGGAAAATCCCGCGCTGACGGCATCGAGCGCGGAATAGGCGACGCAGAAGTCCGTCGCCAACCCGACCAATGTCAGATCGCCAATGCCACGCTCGCGCAGGTAACCGGCAAGACCCGTCGGCGTTTGATGATCGTTTTCGAAAAAGGCAGAGTAGCTGTCGATTGCCGGGCGAAATCCCTTGCGGATGATGAGTTCGGCCGAGGTTCGGTTGAAATGCGGATGAAAGGCGGCGCCACCCGATCCCTGGATGCAGTGATCCGGCCACAGGGTTTGCGCGCCATAGGGCATTTCGACAGATTCAAAAGGATTCTTGCCAGGATGGCTGGAGGCAAAGCTGGAGTGGTGTGCCGGATGCCAGTCCTGCGTCAGCACGACATGCTCGAACGCGTGGACCATGTCGTTCACCAGGGGCACGATCTCGTCGCCGCCGGCAACCGCCAGCGCTCCGCCCGGGCAAAAATCGTTCTGCAGATCGATTACGATCAATGCTGCGCCGGGCATGGAAATCTCCTCCGCGAAAGCTTGGATAAAACAATGCCACAGAGTCCGGCGGAACGGAAAGCCCTCAAGGCCACCGTTCGACCGGATCAACAAACCGCGACGCACGACTGTCGGCAAAGACTTGTTTTGACAATCCCGAGCGGCTTGATATCATTTGCATACGAATGAATATTGCCGGCCTCGGAACGCCGGGAGGCACTGCGTGATCCGTTACGCGAAACCCAGAAATCTCGATGAGGCGCTGGCGCTGCTTGGCGACGCGCCATGGCGCATCCTGGCCGGCGGCACCGATTTCTACCCGGCGCAGGGGACGCGGCCCCTGGCCGACAATATTCTCGACATTAACGGCGTGGAAGAACTGCGCGGCATCAGCGAAACGGACACACAATACGTGATCGGCGCGCGCACAAGCTGGACCGACCTGATGCGCCAGAAACTGCCGCCGGCCTTCGACGCGCTGAAGCAGGCTGCGCGTGAGGTGGGGTCCGTGCAGATCCAGAACATGGCGTCACTGGCCGGCAATCTCTGCAACGCATCGCCGGCCGCCGATGGGGTGCCTGCCCTGATGGTGCTCGATGCAGAGGTGGAATTGCGATCAACGAAGAGCAGCCGGCTTCTGCCGCTTGACGAGTTCATTCTTGGCAACCGCCAGACGGCGCTGCAGCCCGGCGAGATGGTCACGGCGATCGTCGTACCGAAGACCTCGACGATAGGCGTTTCGTCCTTCGTCAAGCTCGGTGCGCGACGCTATCTGGTCATTTCGATCGCCATGGCAGCCGCACGCCTTGTTCTGACGGAGGACGGGGCGATAGCGCAAGCCGCGATCTCGGTCGGCTCCTGTTCGGCAGTAGCGCAGCGGCTGAGCGGGCTCGAGCAGGCGCTCGTCGGGCTGGCTCCCGGCGCGGATGTTGAGCGCGCCGTCCTGGCTGCCGACTTCAGCGCGCTTGCGCCCATCGACGACGTGCGCGGCACAGCGCATTACAGGCGCGGGGCGGCGCGCGAGATCGTGCTGCGGGCAATCACGAATGCCGCCTCGGGCGCCGCGCCGGCAACGGTGGCGGCATGAACGCACCCGGCCCCGCCATCGATTTCGACGTCAACGGACGGGCGGTCTCCGCAATCGTCCATCCTGTCACACGGCTGTCGGTGGTGCTGCGCGATCACCTCGGACTGACCGGCACCAAGGTCGGCTGCGACGCCGGAGATTGCGGCGCCTGCACGGTCCTGCTCGACGGCGAAGCGGTCTGCGCCTGCCTGGTAGCGGCGGCGTCCGTCGCCGGAAAAGCCGTGCGGACCGTCGAGGGACTTGGGGGTGACTCGCTATCGGCGCTGCAGTCGTCGTTTCTGGCGCATGGCGCAGCGCAGTGCGGCATCTGCACGCCCGGCCTGCTGGTCGCCGCAACGGTGCTGCTTGAAGCCAATCCGCAGCCCGACGAACGCGAGATCCAGGATGCGCTTGGCGGCGTACTTTGCCGCTGCACCGGCTACCGCAAGATCATCGCCGCGGTCAGGAACGCATGGATGCATGCGGACGCACCCGGAACAGGTGCGGCTCGAGCGCGACAAATTCTCGACCCTCGGCTGCCGGATTCAGGGGAAGCCGTCGGCGCCTCGCCGGTGCGGCTCGACGGCGTTGCGAAGGTAACAGGTGCGGAGAAGTTCGGCGGCGACAGCTTTCCGGCCGATGCGCTTGCAGTGCTTGTCATCCGCTCGCCGTATCACCGCGCAGAGTTTGCTTTCGGCGATCTCGAAGCATTCGCGGGGGATACGCCGGGCGTCGCCGGGGTTTTCACCGCCGCCGACATTCCCGGCCAGAACTGTTTCGGCGCTATCGCACCCTTTGCGGACCAGCCGGCGCTGGCCGAGGGGCGGACACGGTTTCGCGGCGAGGCCGTGGCGCTGATCGCGGTCGAGCCCGGCTTTGTCGCCACTCTCGACCTGACCGGATTTCCCGTGACGTGGAGCGAACTGCCCTACCTGCCGAACCCGGCAGAGGCGCTGGCGCCGGCCGCCGACCTGCTGCATGCCAGCCGACCCGGCAATGTGCTGACGTCAGGCATGGTGGAGCGCGGCGACGCCGAAGGTGCGCTTTCCAGTGCTGTTCATGTCGTTTCGGGCGCGATCGAGACTGCCTATGTCGAGCATGCCTATATCGAGCCGGAAGCCGGCTTCGCCCGCATGGAGGGCGACACGCTGGTCATCACCGCCTGCACCCAGGCGCCCTATATGGACCGCGACGAAACCGCGAAGGTGCTCGGCCTCGCGCCCGAGAAGGTGCGAATTGTGCCGACCGCCACCGGCGGCGGTTTCGGCTCGAAACTCGATGTCTCGCTGCAGCCGCTGATCGGACTTGTCGCGATGAAGACCGGACGGCCGGCGGCGCTCGCCTATTCGCGTACCGACTCCATGCAGTCGACGACCAAGCGCCACCCGGCCTCGATGACCGCGACGATCGGAACGGATGCGGAAGGAACCCTGACCGGCATGGTATTTCACGGCGATTTCAACACCGGCGCATACGCCAGCTGGGGGCCGACGGTCGCCAACCGTGTGCCGGTCCATGCCTGCGGTCCCTATACGACGCCAAATTACCGGGCGACTGGCCGGGCGATCCATACCAACGGCCCGATTTCGGGCGCATTCCGCGGCTTCGGCGTGCCGCAGGCTGCCATTATGCAGGAAACGCTCTATGACGAGCTGGCCGAGAAGTCCGGCCTGGACAGACTCGAATTCCGTCTCAAGAACGCGCTTCGAAACGGCTCCGAAACGGTGACCGGGCAGCGGCTCGAAACGGGCGTTGGCATCGCCGAATGCCTTGTCGCGTTGCAGCCGCACTGGATGCGCGCGCTTGACGGTGCGCAGGTTTTCAACCGCACCGCCGTCGACACCAGGCGCGGCGTCGGCGTTGCTTCCTGCTGGTATGGCTGCGGCAACACTTCACTGCCCAACCCCTCGACCATAAAGCTCGGCCTGACGCCGTCCGGCGAGGTCATGCTGCATCAGGGCGCGGTCGATATCGGTCAGGGGTCCAACACCGTCATCGCCCAGATCGCCGCGGATGCGCTCGGCCTGCCGCTGGTCGTGTTCCGCCTCAGGAGCGCCGACACGGCGATCACACCCGACGCCGGCAAGACCTCGGCCTCGCGGCAGACCTTCGTGTCCGGCAAGGCCGCCGAAAAGGCCGCCCGCGCATTGCGGGATGCGATATTGCGCTACGCCAATGTGTCCGAAGCAGCTACCCTCAGACTTGAGGGGTCGACGCTGAAGATCAGCGAAGGTGACGCCATGCGCCGGATCGAGCTTTCAAGCCTGCCGGCCGATCGCGACGGGCTGGTCTTCGCGGCGCAGGAGACCTACGACCCGCCGACCACCCCGCTCGACGCCAGGGGTCAGGGCAGCCCCTATGCGGTCTACGGCTATGGCGCGCAGATCGCCGAACTGGAAGTGGACATCAAGCTTGGCACGGTGCGGCTGCTGAAAATAACCGCCGCGCACGATGTCGGCCGGGCAATCAATCCCATGCTCGCCGAGGGCCAGATCGAGGGCGGCATCGCGCAGGGCATCGGCATGGCGTTGATGGAGGAATATGTTCCCGGCCGTACCGAGAATCTACATGACTATCTGATTCCGACCATCGGCGACGTGCCGCTTATCGAATCGATCCTCATCGAGGTACCCGACCCGGAGGGGCCGTTCGGGGCCAAGGGACTTGGCGAGCACGTGCTCATCCCCACGGCGCCGGCGATCCTCAACGCCATCCGCCACGCCACCGGCGTTCTGGTGACGAAAATCCCGGCGACGCCGAGCCGCATCATGGCGGCGATAAGGGCGAAGGAGGGCAGCGGATGAGCGAACTCTCCGAACGCTTCGAAACGCACGATCCCGGCGCGAAGCAGGTGGCCGAGAAGGTGCGCTGCGATGCCTGCCCGGTGATGTGCTACATCGCCGACGGCCGCTCGGGCGCCTGCGACCGCTACGGCAACAGCGGCGGCAGGATCGTGCGCCTGGAGCCCCTGACCATCCTCGAACACCGCGCCGAGACCGGCGGCAAGGCCGTTCCCCTGCAGGCCGCCGGCGCGTGGAACGGCGAACTGGTCAATACCGGCCGGCGCTTCGTCACGGCGATGGGCGCCGGAACCACCTATCCCGACTACAAGCCGGCTCCGTTCATCGTCAGCCAGCAGGTCGAGGGCGTCGATATCGTCACTTGCGTTACCGAGGGAATTTTTTCGTATTGCGGCGTCAAGGTGAAGATCGACACCGACCGCCATCTCGGGCCTGAAACGGCGACGGTGCGCGCAGAGGGCGAGGCGATCGGTCATGTGACGACCGGCGAATACGGTTCGCAGATGCTGTCGATCGGCGGCGTGCATCACCAGACCGGCGGCTCCAAAGCCGAGGGCCGCGTCACCTGCGACGCAATGCTGCGTCTCTGCAACAAGCAGCCGGTCGAGCTTGCGATCGACGGCGGCGCCACGGTGATCGTGGCGGCCGGCAAGCCGCCGGTGATCGACGGCGCGGTCGAGCAGCGGATGCGCGTCGGCTGCGGCTCGGCGACCATCGGCATGTTCGCGACGCAATGGCGCGGGCTGGTCGACGAGGTGGTGGTCGTGGACGACCACATAACCGGCGTGGTCTCCGAACACCAGGCCGGCAAGGTGCTGGGGTGGGAAGACACCGGCATCAAGATCATCGGACGCCGCTCGACCCCCGGCCGCTATTTCAAGGTGTCGGAGCCCGGACTCGGCTGGGGCGGCACGACGATTTCCGACCCGCTGTCGATCCTCGGCGACTGGAACGCGAAAAAGGGCGCGCGGCCCGGCATGTCGCTGATGATGGTGTCAACCACTGGCGAACAGTTCGCCTATTACGAGCTCGACGAGGATCTGAAGCCGGTCGAAAAGCCGTTCCCGCAACGGCTGAGGAAATCGGTCGAACTTATCGAGGAGAATTGCGAGCCGGCGCTGTGCACCGTGCTGTTCGTCGGCGGAGCCGGCGGCTCGCTGCGTGCTGGCGTCGTTGAGAACCCGGTCAACCTGACGCGCTCGGTGCAGGGACTTAAGACCTATGTCACGGTCGGCGGCGCGCCGGTCTATGTCTGGCCAGGCGGCGGCATCACGCTGATGGTCGACGTGATGCGGGTGCCCGACAACGCCTTCGGCTATGTCCCGACGCCGGCGCTGGTGGCGCCGATCGAATTCACCCTGACGCGCGACGACTACCTGGCGCTCGGCGGCCATGCGGCCGAAATCCGCTCGCTGGACGACATCATCGCCTCCGGCGGCGAATATCTCAACCCGCGCGAAAGCCGGGAAGATTCCGGCCTGAACCCGTGGCCGCCGCTGGCGCAGCTGCGCCGCGCCGGACCGATGCCATGATGGGGCCGCAGGCGGCGATACTGGCCGACGGACGCCGGCTGCATCTCAATCACGGGCCGATCGACCTGGTCGTCGAGGCCTTCGGCACAGCAAAAGAACGCGATGCCGCCTATGCGCAGGCGACGGGGCGGTTTCAGTCGATCTTGGCAGAACTGGTCGGGGAACTGCCCCGTCTGCGCAAGGCTTCTGGTGTCACCCTGCGCGTCTTCCAGGGAACGACAGCGCGCCGCATGGAGGCGGCGACGACCGCGCTTGCCAACGGCAGGTTCATCACCCCGATGGCCGCCGTTGCCGGATCGGTAGCCGACGAAATCCTCGCCGCCATGACAGCCGGACCGCAACTCGACAAGGCCTATGTCAATAATGGCGGAGACGTCGCCTTGCATCTTGCCGAGGGTCAGTCGCTGAGGCTCGCCGTCGCCGGCACCGGCAACGGCTTTGCCGACCGCGCGACGATCCGCGCCGAGGACCCGGTGCGCGGCGTCGCCACGAGCGGCTGGCGCGGCCGCAGCTTTTCGCTTGGAATCGCCGACGCGGTCACCGTCCTTGCACATTCGGCCGCCGCCGCCGACGCCGCCGCGACACTGATCGCCAACGCCGTCGACCTGCCCGGCCATCCCGGTATCGTACGCGTCCCGGCCCGCGACCTCGCGCCGGACAGCGATCTTGGCGGCCGGCTGGTTACGCAAGATGTCGGCTCGCTGTCGGCGCGCGACATCGCCAACGCGCTCGCAAGCGGTGCGGCGGAGGCTGAAGGCCTGCGCCGTAGAGGCCTTATCGAGGCAGCGGCGCTCTTTCTCGCCGGCGAAAGCCGGATCTGCGGATTGATTGCGCTGACAGAGCCGCCTAGGAGAATAGAGGGGAGGATACCTGTTCATGCCTGATTTCCCGATCCGCAAGATCGCCGTGCTCGTCGAAGAAATCCGCCACGACGGTGGACCCGCGCCGGCGCAGCCGAAGCTGCGCGCCGCAGCGCTGGCGGTGGTGAAGAACCCGTTCGCGGGCCGCTATGCCGAGCAACTGCAGGGCGCCATGGACGATCTCAAGCCGCTCGGCCTTGAGCTGACGGAGCGGTTGATCGCGGCGCTTGCCGGCGACCCGGCAAAAATCGACGGCTACGGCAAGGGCGCCATCGTCGGCACCGCGGGCGAGATCGAGCATGGCGCGCTTTGGCATGTGCCCGGCGGCTACGCGATGCGCGAGAAGCTTGGCCAGGCGAAGGCGATCGTGCCCTCTGCAATGAAGGTCGGCGCGTTCGGCGCGCGGCTCGACGTGCCGCTTGGCCACATCAACGCCGCCTATGTACGCAGCCATTTCGACGCCATGGAAGTCGGCCTTGCCGACGGGCCGCGCCCCGACGAGATCGTCTTCGTGCTGGCGATGGCCTGCGGCGGCCGCGTGCACAGCCGCATGGGCGGGCTGGAAGCCGATGCCATCGCCGACTGGGACGGCCAGCGGTGAGCGGCGAGGACAACATTCTCAAGCTAGTCGACGCCGATCAACCCGAGGCCTACCAGCTGCAGGACCAGATCGGCTTCATCCTGCGCAAGGCGCACCAGCGCCACGTGTCGATCTTTGCGTCGCATATCGCCGACATGACGCCGCCGCAATTCGCGGCGCTGGCCAAGCTGAACGATGTCGGAGAGACCTCGCAGAACCAGCTCGGCCAGCTGATCGCCATGGACGCGGCGACGGTGAAAGGCGTCATCGACCGGCTGAAGGCGCGCGGCCTGGTCAAGCTGACGAAGCACGACGTCGACAAAAGGCGGCTGCTTGTCAGCCTGACGCCGGAGGGCCGCGACGCGGTGGCCCGGCTCGTCCCGGTGGCAGAGAAAATCACGGCGGAAACGCTCGCGCCGCTCACCGACAAAGAGGCAGCCACACTGACCAAGCTGCTGGGCAGGCTGGCCTGAATTGCCCGGAGCCGAAGCCTATGGAACATTCCCGTACCGTCCTATGGCGTAATCTCCAGATGCCCGGGCATGACGTTGCGCTGATCGCGCCGACGCCGACCGGTTGGCGTCTCTCGGGCATGGCGACCTTCCTCGCCGAGGAAGGACCCGTCGCCGTCGGCTACGAGGTGAGACAACTTCACGCCGGCGGTCAGCTGTCGAGAGGCGTCCAGCCGAACTCGGCCTCGATGCGGCGGCGATAGGCGGTGTCTGTCTGGCGCGGCGCGCGGCGGATGTAGCGCTCGGCAAGATCGCGGACCGTGCCCCTCAAGCCACGCAGATAGTCCACGACCTCGTCTTCGGACGGCGTCCTGTCGACCCCGCCGAAAACGGGTTTCAGCCCGGTCCACACCACCGCGTCGACGTCGCGCGCCGCGGCCCAGCGGGCGATGTGCGGATGCTCCTCGGGCGCCGCGCCGCCCGGCCAGAAGCCGATGCGCTCGTCGGTGCATCCCTCGCGGTCGCGCAATGCCGCGCGCGCCGCGCCGAGATCGTCCAGATCCATGAGCGCCCAGAGTGTCCGCACCGGTCGCGCCCCGGGCGATATGGCCAGTGTGACGCGGCCGTCCCTGGCCTGGCGGACGAATTCGATCGGCAGCAGCGGACCGTCCTCGAACCAGCAGCGCTGGACGGGCAGTTGCCGCGGGTCCCAGATCAGCGAGCCCCAGCCGATGCATGCGATGGTGGTCATCTAGTCACTCCGAGGTCGCCGCGCCTCTACTGGCAATCGCCGACAAGTACGCCGACCGTTTCACGCCCTTTCCGGCGTCGAACTGTCAGCACCATTGGCAGCAGCACCGAACATCTCCACCACCTGCTCTTGCGTATAATATCCCATTGCGACATCGCGTCTGACGAGGGCCGGATCACGCTTCGCCGGGTCGCCATAGCCGCCGCCGCCCGGCGTGCCGACGGCGACGCGGTCGCCAGCCCTCAGCGGAATGTCCTGCTCCTTGGAGAGATGCTTTGGCACATGCGCCTTGCCATTGCGATAGACGGTAACGGTATTAACCGCGCCATCGGCGCCGCCGAGCGCCCCCTGGGGACCGACCCGGCCATGGTCCATGACGAACGAGGCGCGCGCTTCGCCGCGCAACAGTTCGACCTCATAGGCCAGTCCGAAGCCGCCGCGATGCTTGCCCGCCCCGCCCGATCCCTCGCGCAGAGCATAGTGCCGGTAGAGGATCGGATAGGCCTGCTCCATGATCTCGACCGGCGGCGATTTCGAGATGCCGATGGTCGAACAGCCGTTGGAGAGGCCATCCTCGCCAACATTGCCGCCATAACCGCCGCCGGATATCTGGTACATGACGTAGTCGCGGCCACGCGCCGGGTCGTGGCCGCCGAGCGCGAAATTGCCGCTGGAGCCGGCGGGGGCCGCCGTCACCTTGTCGGGGATCGCCTGGACCATGGCGGCGAACACGGCTTCGGCGATTCGCTGCGAGACTTCCGCCGCGCATCCCGATACCGGGCGTGGATATTTCGCGTCGAGAAAGGTGCCTTCCGGCCGCTTGACGATCAGCGGCTCGAAGGCGCCGGCGCTGATCGGCACATCCGGGAAGATGTGGCGCATGGCGAGATAGACCGACGAAAGCGTCGTCGCCAGCACGCTGTTCATCGGCCCGGCGCAGGGTTTTGACGAGCCCTCAAAGTCGAAGGTGAGCTCGTCGCCCTTTTTCTCGATCGCCAGCGCGATGGTCAGCGGCTCGTCAACGACACCGTCCGAATCCACGTATGCCGTCGAGCGGTACGTCCCGTCCGGCATGGCGGCGATGTTGGCGCGCATCTGTTCGGCGGCCCGGCGGCGCAGTTCGGCAATCGCCGCAACCACTGTTTCGTCGCCGTAACGGTCGAGAATGGCGAACAGCCGGTCCTGGCCGACACTGAGTGCGGCGGCCTGGGCGCGGATGTCGCCGATGCGCTGGTCGGCGACGCGGATGTTGGAGGTGATGATGGCGTAGATCTCCGGATCAAGCACGCCCTTCTTGAACAGTTTTACCGGCGGCAGGCGCAGTCCCTCCTGCTCGACGGCGGTGGCCGAAGCCGAAAAGCCGCCCGGCACCGAGCCGCCAATGTCGGGCCAGTGGCCGGTGTTCGACAGCCAGCAGAAGATCTTGCCGCCGCGCCAGACCGGCATGGCGAAGCGCACATCCATCAAATGCGTACCGCCCAGATAGGGGTCATTGACGATGTAGATGTCGCCCGGCTCGGGTGACAGGCAGCGACCGTCCGCGATCATCTCGATGATCGTCTTGGTCGAATACTGCATGACGCCCACAAACACCGGCAGGCCCTGCGACCCTTGCGCGACCAGCGCGCCGTCGACCGCCGAATAGATGCCGTCCGAGCGGTCATTGGCCTCGGCGATAACCGGCGAGAAGGCGGCGCGCGAAAAGGTCAGATCCATCTCGTCGCAGGTCTGCTGCAACGCAGCCTGGATGACCGACAGCGTGATGGCGTCAAGCGTCATTGGGCGACCTCCACGATGATGTTGCCGTCGGTGTCGGAGCGCGCCGTGTCGCCCGGCTCCAGCACCGTCGTGGCGTCCATCTGCTCGAGGATGGCCGGACCGGTAATGACCGCATGGAGCGGCAGTTTTTCGCGTGCATAGACGGGCGTGTCGAGCCAGTCGCCATCGAACCACACGGCCCTTGTCTCGCGCAGCGCCTCGGCCAGCGTCGCGGCACGCCCAGCGGGATCGATCAGGCGCGACAGGTCGACCGGCGCGCGCGCGCCGATGACCGAGGTGTTGAGGTTGACGAGATTGGCGCGGATCTCCGGCAGCACGACCCTAAAGCGGGCGAAATAGGCCTTTTCGAACAGGCTTTGCAGCGTCGCGCGGTCTACATCGGGGGACGGCAGCTCGACATTCAGGATATGCGTCTGGCCGACGAACTGCATGTCGGCCGAGTGGATGGTGCGGATCGTTTCGGGCGTCACCGCCTCCTTGGCGATCAGCGCCTCGCCCTCCTCGCGGTGGCGCTCCAGCAGGGCGTAGACGCGCGCCTCGTCAACCAGCGCCACCGGCAGGTTGATGGTGTTGACGAAGTCGTGGCGCAGGTCGGCGACGACGCAGCCGAGCGCATTGGTGATGCCGGGGCGCGCCGGCACCAAGACGGTCGGCAGGCCAAGCTCGCGGGCCAGCGCGGAGGCATGCAGCGGCCCGGCGCCGCCGAAGGCGAAAAGCGCGAAGTCGCGTGGGTCGTGGCCGCGCCCGACCGACACCATTCGGATGGCGCCCGCCATCTTGATGTTGCCGAGCCTCAGCACGGCGCCCGCCGCTTGAACGGCGTCGAGGCCGGCGGCCTTGCCGATCCTGTCCTCGAAAATCGCCCTTACATGCTCAACGGTAACCGGCGCCTCGACCGCCAGCAGGCGCTTCGGGTCGAGCCGGCCAAGCAGCAGATTGGCGTCGGTAATGGTCGGCTCCGTGCCGCCGCGACCGTAACAGATCGGGCCGGGACTGGCGCCTGCGCTCTCCGGACCGACCTGGATAAGGCCCGAGGCGTCGACGCGGGCAATCGAGCCGCCGCCGGCGCCGACCGTATGAACGGCGACCATCGGTACGTGGATCGGCATGGCGTATTCGATCTCCGTCTCGCTGGAGACGGCGGGCTCGGCATTGCGGATCAGCGCCACATCGGTGGAGGTGCCGCCCATGTCGTAGGTGACGAGGTTTTCGTAGCCGGCGCGGCGGCCCGTATAGGCGGCG
>JBKJRE010000209.1:0-3711 GCA_046594775.1 Rhizobiaceae bacterium
ATCTCGCTGGCCTACAATCTCTGGCCAATGACGCGAGCGAAATGGATATTGCGGCGGTTCGATCATGCAGCGATCTATCTGCTGATCGCGGCGACGTACACGCCGTTTCTTGTCCAGCTCGCCGATCCGGCCACGACCGGACGCATGATTGCGATCATCTGGGGAGCCGCTTTTGCCGGCATCGCCATAAAGCTGCTTCTGCCGGGTCGATTCGACCGCCTGGCCGTGATTTTCTATCTGGTGATCGGCTGGAGCGGCGTTTCGATTGCGCAGTCCCTGTTCGACACATTGCCGCCGGTCACGCTTGGCCTGATCCTGGCGGGCGGCATCGTCTATTCCTGCGGAATTGTCTTCTTCGCGTGGCGAAGACTGCGATTTCAAAATGCGATCTGGCACGGCTTCGTGGTAACCGGTGCCGGCCTGCATTTCGCCGCCGTGATCGACTGTCTGGTCCTCGCCAGGCTCTGACATCCGGCAGGCCAGGTGCGTTGCACCGCCAAACATCTTCCCATTTCGTCATATTTCCGTTTAGAGTCGCGATCAAATTGCATGCCGGAAACGGAATCGGGGCGAGAATGGGCATTTTGAGATCTTTCGGACTGGCTGGGTCGTCCGACGTGATCGAATACGATCCGCACAGGCTTTCGAGCCCACAGGTATTTCTGCTCTCGATGGTGGTTTTTCTAGCCATCGTAGCTTTCATCGCGGCGATTCTCGCGCGACAGATATCGATCGCATTTGTCAGCAATGCAGGACTCAACGTACTCATCGTCGGCATTCTCATCGTCGGCATAATCCTGACTTTTCTGCAGACTTTGCGACTGTTTCGCGAGGTGCGCTGGATCAATTCCTTCAGGGCGGGATCCGAAGTCAACGAGCCTGTGCTGCTTGCGCCCATGAAAGCGCTGCTGTCGCGTTCGTCCAGCATGGCGTTTTCCACGAGTTCGATGCGCTCGATGCTCGATTCCATCGCCACGCGCCTCGACGAAAGCCGTGACATTTCGCGCTATCTGACAGGGTTGCTGATATTTCTAGGTCTGCTCGGCACTTTCTGGGGCCTGTTGCGCACGATCGGGTCGATCGGCGACACCATCCAGTCCCTTGACCCAGGGTCAGGCGACACCGGTGCGGTGCTCGACTCGCTGAAGGCTGGGTTGGCTGCGCCGCTTGCCGGCATGGGAACCGCCTTCTCGTCGTCTCTGTTCGGCCTTTCGGGCTCTCTTGTCCTCGGCTTTCTCGACCTGCAGGCCGGGCGCGCGCAGACACGCTTCTACACGGAACTGGAAAACTGGCTTTCATCGGTCACCGACCTGTCGTCGGACATAGCTGTAACCGATGCGTCGAAAGGCGAAAGCTCCGATGAGATAAGGGCGCTTTCGGAGAGGCTGCGCAATCTCCAGGAAACAGGCGGCTCCAATCCGCGTGTAGCGACCGCCATGGCAAATCTGGCGGACGGCATTTCAGGCCTTGTCAAGAACATGCGCTCCGAACAGCAGATCATGCGCGACTGGGTAGAGGCTCAGTCGGAAGAGCAACGAGCCATGCGACAGACGCTTGAACGCCTTGCCGACACCCTCAAGAAGCGCGAGCTGAACTAAATGGCGCTGGCGAGAAGCAGGCGCGCGGACCGCCACGTCGACTATTGGCCGGGCTTTGTCGACGCCCTGTCAACGATGCTGCTGGCGATCATGTTCCTGCTTTCGGTGTTTGTGCTGGCGCAGTTCTTGCTGAGTCGCGAAATCAGCGGCAAGGACGAAGTGCTTGCGCGGCTCAATTCGCAGATCAACGAATTGACCCAGCTTCTTGCGCTCGAAAAGGGCAGCACGCAGGATGCGCAGGATTCTCTGGCCAATCTGCAGGCATCGCTGACGGAAGCCGAGCAGCAACGCTCGCGTCTGCAGCAGCTCATGGACGAGGGCGCCGGAGCGGATGCCGCGGCAACGACCCATCTCACGGCGGTTACCGGTGAACTCGACGCGCAGCGCCAGATCAGCCAGCGCGCGCTGTCGCAGGTGGAATTGCTCAACCAGCAGATTTCCGCGCTGCGCAAGCAGATCGCCGCCCTCGAAGAGGCGCTGGAGGTGTCTGAAACGCGTGACCGCCAGTCCAACACGAAGATCGCCGATCTTGGGCGCCGGCTGAACGTGGCCCTGGCGCAACGCGTGCAGGAGCTTAACCGCTACCGCTCCGACTTTTTCGGAAGGCTGCGCGAAATCCTTTCCGACCGCGAGAATATTCGGATCGTCGGCGACCGCTTCGTCTTTCAGTCCGAGGTGCTGTTCCCGTCGGGTTCGGAAGTGATTAACGACGCAGGCAAGGTCGAGATGAAGAAGCTGGCGGATGCCATCATCGAATTGCAGCGAGAAATTCCGCCGGAGATCAATTGGGTGTTGCGGGTCGACGGCCACACCGACAACATTCCGGTGTCGGGCAACCGGCGTTACCGCGACAACTGGGAACTCTCGTCTGCGCGCGCAACGTCGGTGGTCAAGTATCTGATCGAAAGCGGCGTGCCGGCAAACAGGCTGGTCGCGGCCGGGTTTGGCGAATTCCAGCCGCTTGATGAATCCAACAGCGATGAGGCGCGCACCCGCAACAGGCGCATCGAGCTTAAATTGACCGAGCGCTGATCAAAAATGGCAAGCAGAGCGGCGAGCGCTGCCGCAACCTGTACTGCTTGCACGAATAAATGCGGCGGCTGACAGTCGTCCTGCCGAAAAGCCCGGCGGTAGTCCGGATCACGATCAAAGCGCCAGACACATGTTTCAACGTGATAAGCCGAATGCAAAAAACCCGCCGGAGAGGCGGGTTTTAAGAAGTCTTGTTCAGGCGACGTGGCCTACATGGTCAGACCTTCGTAGCGCTTCTTGAACTTGGAAAGGCGACCGCCGCGATCGAGCAGGTTCTGCTGTCCACCAGTCCAAGCCGGATGCGTGTTCGGGTCAATGTCAAGGTTGAGCGTATCACCTTCCTTGCCGTATGTTGAACGCGTCTCATAGTGGGTGCCATCGGTCATGACGACCTTGATGGTATGGTAATCAGGGTGGATCTTGTCTTTCATCGGTCTGTTCCTGGCTCCGGCGCAGGCAGTCGAGGCAGGATGGCCTGCGGCGATGCGCCTCTTCTGAAAAAATCGAGCCGCAGCTATTCAAACAACGACGGCTTCAAAAACGGTCGGCGAGCCTATACATCAGCCGCAATTGAATCACAAGGCCGCGCCCGTTGCGATGGCGAACCTGTCGGATAGGGATGAAGTGATGGCCGGGACGAGAGCGACCGTCGACGCCAAAGACAGGCGATCAATCCAGCCGCTGAGGCGCGTGCTTCCCTACATCCTTCGCTATCCCGGAATGCTCGTCGGCGCGATCATTTCTCTAACCATCGCGGCCGCGACCACGCTGACACTGCCTCTCGCGGTGCGCCGCATGATCGACCACGGCTTTTCAAACGCCGACACAACCTTCGTCGCCAACTATTTTTCGATGCTGCTGGTGATGGCGGCCGTTCTCGCCGTTACCTCGGCGAGCCGCTACTATTTCGTCATCACGCTCGGCGAACGGGTGGTGGCCGATCTGCGCAAGGATGTGTTCGCGCATGTAACGGAGCTTTCCCCAGTGTTTTTCGACACTGTCCAGTCGGGCGAGATCGTGTCGCGACTTTCGGCCGACACCACACAGGTCAAATCGGCCGTCGGCGCGACGGCCTCCGTGG
>JBKJRE010000242.1:0-3530 GCA_046594775.1 Rhizobiaceae bacterium
TACGCCATTGCCTATCCGACATCAAATCACCGCGCCGTGGAACTTCCCGTCTGGTTACACAGATACAATTGGCATCGACCTCACGGCAGCCTAAAGTCCAAAACACCCTGCAGATCACTTTGCATGCCGGCGACCCTGGCATGACCGTATTCGAAAGCGTGCTTTTCGAACGACCGCAGCCGGTGGAAGACCGCGTCCTTAAAATGGTCCCGAAGAAACCTTCCGAACTCTCGGAGTTGGCCTTCCGGCAGATCTGGCGCTCTAAGTGTAAGAATTAGGCGCTCGATCTGTTCAGCGTCCCAGTCTGGCCAGATGATTTCTAGCGTGCGATGCCCTCCTCCCCCTTGAAATCCGACGGCCTCATTGATCGCTTCGAAACTCATTTCAAACTGGATTTGGAGCAGTCGTACGGCTTCCGCCAGAAACGTCTTGTAGGTGTTGGCGATAAGAGGCCGCCCCTCCAGGAGCCACTCGTGCCACCGTCGCGCCAAGAACGTGCAGCCGCAAACTAGGTCATCCGCTCCCACATGAAAGCGAGCGCAGGCTTCCTCCGCCACGGACCGGCGTATGCTATCCCTTGCAGCGGTCTGTTCTTCGTTGAAGACGATACGTCCACCTCCCAAACCTTGAAGCAAGCGAAAGGTTCGATCGCGCTCCTCTTCGCGAGCCCACTCGATCGCGTCGAGACACGACTCATGCGTTTCGAAGCCTCGGAGAGCATGGACCGGGGTGAACGCTTCAGTCGCGCTCCCTCCGGGCCAACGCCCCTTCTGGATGTCGTCCCGAACACGTGCTGCGACGTCCGCGTCCGCCATGTTTGCCCGAATATGAATGCCGATATTCCCGACTTCCGCGGCCACCAATAACTGCCAGCTTGAATAGAAGTCCTGAACATTGTCGCTGTCATGGAGATCGGGGCTCTCATCGCTCGATACCCGGACGCGTCGTTGGAGATGAGGTATGAAAGACTCTTGGTCAGGTTCTTGCAGAAATTCCCGCCATTCCGGTTTCGGGGCGTCGAGAGGGTGACCCTTCGCGTTGATGCTTTTGAAGCCGGCATCTTGGAGTGCGTTCCACAGATCGGCGGCGGCATCCAATCTCGGACCATCAGGCTCGACTGGGTCATGGAGTTCTTTCGCCCATTTATGGGTTTCCAGCCAGATGCGCCGCGCGACAGGATCGGGCCACGTGATGCGGATGCGCGGACGCAACAGACCCAGTTCCTCCAGGCTCTCCAAGAGCGCGGACCCGGCATGCTCTCCCCGAAACGCCTTCAGCTTCGCAAGGTCAGACAGAAAATCGCGTGCGCGTCGGTATCTCCCGACTGTGATCCGTACGTCGTATTCCATGGATTGATCATCGAGAAGCTGCTGAGGGGGGCTAGATGAATGTGATGACCATCATCATTCGGGCAAATCTCCATCAGCGAACAGATTGGGGAAAAGCCGTTCCCGATAGTCCAAGGGGAACGCCAATCGTACCGGGGTTTTGGGGGACGAGGATGTCAGGTACCCGGCAGCGGTGAGTTTGCCGAGCGTGTTGCGTGCCGTGCGCTCGGAGGTCTTGAGCACGATCTGCGCGTCACCGCGTTCAAGCGCGCCATGGCGCAGGACGGCCGAGATCAGATCCGGCGCGCGCTTGTCGTCAACGGTGTCTTCAACCAGGCGCCGGTAACGCTTTTCCAATCCGCCAAGGTCGAAGAGCTTTGAAGAAAACGTGATCTGGTCGAGTGTGACCTTCAGGAACCATTCGCAGAATGTCCTCAACGCTGCCTCGGACAGGTTACCGCGCCCGTCGCGGTCCCCACGTCTTGGACTGTCTGCATGATCCATCATCCGTTTGTACTCACCTCGATCTGCCAAACCGCGGGCAAGTCCGCGGGAAACAGACCACAGCCCCTGGCCACCAATGCCGGCTGGGAAGGCCATGGCATGCGACATCAAGCGGCTGACGCGCCCGTTTCCGTCTGGGAATGGGTGGATGTAGTTCAGCCGGTGGTGCGCGGAGGCGATCGCGATGATCCTTCCGCTCGAAGAACGTGCCGCGATCTGAAATCGCTTGTCGAAATGGTCCATGAAGGCCGCAACACGCGACGACGAAGGAGGCAGGTGACGCCCGACGGCTACCTCCTTGTCGCCCGCCTGGCGCATGCGTCCAGGGATGATCGGTTCTTCGGCTCCATCCGGATGCTGGATCACGCGAAACTCGTCGGGCATCTCATCGTAGAAAGCCTTGTGGACCCAGGTGAGGAATTCGACGGATGTGGGCCGAGGCAAGGTGCCGGACCGATACATCTCGTCGATCGCACGCTGGACGATGACGTGCGCACGCGCCTCGAGTGCGAGCGGCCGTGTTTCCTCTTCGAGTTCAGCGCCTGCAAGCGCCCGCTCGATGTCGCGCGGTCGGGTGTTGTGCCCTTCGATCAGGTTCGAATAGTAGCAGTTCATCACTCGGACGAGTTCGGCAAGCTCTGCCGCGCTATCTGGGTGCAGGCCGTGACCCAGGTGCGTGGCTTCTCGCTGGATATCAACCGAAAGGTCCGCCAGTTCAGCGGGAACGTGCTCCTCGAAGAAGCAGGGCTCTATCCTGCCAGGTGTTTCCAACATTCTTGCCGATCTTCACTGTTCGAAAAGCCTTTGTTATATAGAGCATTTCACGACTGAAGCGCAAGCTTTTGCCGATGTAGGTTGCCGATCTTAGCTGCCGAAGTCGGTGTAGACACTACCCTCGCATGTCGCAAATGAGGGTGTGAGTGTCGCCGACGACCTCTGTTCCAACTGGCATGCGATCAAATTACCACTTCGAGCGAATGTCGGTATCGGGGGTTGCAGGCCCCCGCAACCAAAATCAGCCCGCCAGGCGTTATGTCTGGCGGGTTTTTTGTTGTACGGACGTCGGCTCGTGGCGTCCGAAAGTTCTCCTCTCAGGAGGGCGCGCGCCTTGACCTGACAAGTCGGCCCGGAGTGTAGTTGCGCGTTGGGAGGAAGTTTCGCGCGAGGACATTCGACGAGTGTTCGTGCGTCGTTGTTGCTCTGCTCATCGAAAGAGGGAATGTCTTGATGCACGAGGGCACAGCAAGAGCCGCAGACGCGGATGGCGTGAGACGGTTTCATGCCGAACTGCCCGTCAATTCCACCTTTCATATATGGCTCAAGGCCATCGCGCCCGATCATCCCGGTTCCGTGGCTTTCTCCAATACGCGCGGAAAATTCGGCGATGTCAGTGTTATCAACGCCGAGGAATATGAATTCCGTATCTTTCAGGTGTTCGGGGGCGGCAAGGTCGATCTCAGCTACGACGCCAGTACGACATCGGTTTCGGTGGTCTACTGGTTCACGCAGGCAGAGGTGCTCGATACCGGGATCACGCTGATCCACACCAATCCCGGCAACGCCGCGCCCAACATCCCCGACAGCTACCATTTTCGGCCGCCCTTCGGCTGGATGAACGATCCCAATGGCTTCGGGCGCTATGGCGGCCGGCCGCACCTGTTCTATCAGCACTATTCACACGGCCTGACCTGGAACACG
>JBKJRE010000271.1:0-4496 GCA_046594775.1 Rhizobiaceae bacterium
CGACCAAGATGGCCAAGGCCATGGTCACGCAGATGGGCTATTCGAAGGAGCTCGGCATGGTCGCCTATGGCGACAATCAGGAAGAGGTCTTCCTCGGTCATTCGGTGGCGCGGACTCAGAATGTTTCCGAAGAGACCGCGCAGCTTATCGACGCTGAAGTCCGCCGGCTTATCGACGAAGCCTATGCTGCGGCAACGGCAATTCTGACCAAGAACAAGAAGGGTTGGATCGCCATTGCCGAGGGTCTGCTTGAATACGAGACCCTCTCGGGCCACGAACTCGCACAGATTGTGAAAGGCGAAAAGCCGTCGCGCGATATCGGCGACGACACGCCGCCAAGCCGTGGTTCGGCCGTGCCGAAGGCGGGCGCGTCCAAGAAGCCGAAGAAAGGGCCGGAGCCGGAGGGCGGCATGGAGCCCCAGCCGCAAGGCTAGGCTCTTTTTAGGGCCGCACACGATAAAGCGCTGCGGACCGACACGTCCGTGGCGTTTTGTTTTTTGAGCCAGCAGGTGTCCGTCCTGCCGGGTGCCGGCGCATGATCGACACTGTCGGCCATCGCCTTACTGTCGTCGCCTATACCCGGTGACAATGATTTGGAAGGTTTCGTAACATAAACTCACCAAATGTGATGCGTTTGGCTGCCTGTTTCGTGGCAGAAAGCCGCTCAAACGTGACCCAAACGGGCCAGAATCGGGACAGGAAAACATGGCCGGCAAATATTTCGGCACGGACGGAATCCGTGGCAAGGCAAACAAGTTTCCCATGACTGCGGAAGTGGCGATGAAGGTCGGCATGGCGGCCGGCCTTTCGTTCCAGCGTGGCAACCATCGCCATCGAGTCGTTCTGGGCAAGGACACCCGGCTTTCCGGCTACATGATCGAGAACGCCATGGTCGCAGGTCTGACGGCCGCCGGAATGGACGTGTTCCTTCTCGGACCGATCCCGACGCCTGCCGTCGCCATGCTGGCACGCTCGCTGCGCGCCGACATCGGCGTCATGATCTCGGCGTCGCACAATCCCTATTTCGACAACGGCATCAAACTGTTCGGCCCCGATGGTTACAAGCTTTCCGACGAGATCGAATCGCGCATCGAGGCGATGCTGGATCAGGACGTTGAACTGTCGCTGGCGGATTCGGACGGACTTGGCCGCGCCAAGCGCGTCGATGGCGTGCATGACCGCTACATCGAATTCGCCAAGCGTACCCTGCCGCGGGCAATGTCGCTGTCCGGCCTGCGCATCGTGGTCGACTGCGCCAATGGCGCCGCCTACAAGGTTGCTCCGGAGGCCCTGTGGGAACTCGGCGCGGAAGTCATTGCCATCAATGTCGAGCCGAACGGCTTCAACATCAACGATGAATGCGGCTCGACGCATCCCGCCGGCCTGTCGAAGAAGGTTCACGAAGTGCGCGCCGATATCGGCATCGCGCTGGATGGCGACGCCGATCGCGTGGTCATCGTCGACGAGAATGGCGAGGTCATCGACGGTGACCAGATCATGGCTCTGATCGCCGAATCCTGGCACCAGTCGGGCCGGCTCGCCGGCGGCGGGGTGGTTGCAACCGTCATGTCCAATCTCGGCCTGGAGCGCTTTCTTGGCGGCATAGGGCTGGAGCTTCACCGCACCAAGGTCGGTGATCGCTACGTTGTGGAACATATGCGGGCGCACGGCCTCAACGTCGGCGGCGAACAGTCCGGCCATGTTGTACTTTCCGATTTCTCCACCACGGGCGACGGGCTTGTTTCCGCGCTCCAGGTGCTCGCCTGCATCAAGCGGCAAAACAAGCCGGTCAGCGAACTGGCAAGGAAGTTCGAGCCGGTGCCGCAATTGCTCAGGAATGTCCGCTTCTCTGGCGGAAGACCGCTTGAGGAAGCGCCGGTGAAGGCTGCCATTGAGGACGCCCGCGACCGGCTGGGCGGTACCGGACGGCTGGTCATCCGCCCCTCGGGCACGGAGCCGTTGATCCGGGTCATGGCGGAGGGCGACGATCCCAAGCTTGTCGAGACCGTTGTCAACGACATCATCGGAGTCATCTCGGAATCGCGCAGCGCCGCTTGACCGCAACGTCGTAGGGGCTGCAGGCTCGGCCTCTCTTTTTCGGCGGCTCTGTGTGACCTACATAGTGAAGCAGTCCGGCTTTGCCGGTTTGTCGCAGGAGATGACCGATGGACGCAAAGACCTACCCCGTTACCCACACCGAGGCCGAATGGCGGGCCAGGCTGACGCCCGAGCAGTATCAGGTGATGCGCAATCACGGCACGGAGCGCCCGGGAAGCTGTGCGCTGCTGCACGAAAAGCGCGAAGGAACCTTCGCCTGCGCCGGTTGTGATCAGCCTCTTTTTGAATCAAAGCTGAAGTTCGAAAGCGGAACAGGCTGGCCGAGCTTCAACGACCCGGTCCCCGGCTCGGTCGAGACAACGACCGACCGTAGCCACGGCATGGTACGCACGGAATGCCATTGTTCGCGCTGCGGCAGCCATCTTGGCCATGTCTTCGAGGACGGGCCGCCGCCCACCCATTTGCGCTACTGCATCAATGGCGTAGCCTTGACCTTCGAGCCGTCCTGACATCGACGAATGCATGTCGGTTTGCAAGGCTTAAACCGGGCGTGTTTGAAGGGTGCATCCCCTTGTTCATGGGGTCAGCAACTTTGCATTTCTTTACAATCGCCGGCAAAGCGGGAAACCTGACGCCTCTAACCTGACTCATCGCAGCAAATCAGTGCTGCATGATGAAAGGAAGACGATCATGGAATCCGACAAGCAGGAAATCGACGTTTCTGAAGATGCTGCAGCGACCGGCGGATGGGGCCGCAAACTGGCGATGGGCTCGCTGGCCGCCGTCGCGCTGGCCGGACTTGGCCTTGCATCGGCCAAGGGCGGCGACTTTGCCGCCGGACAATTCGGCATGGGCGGCAAGCACGAGATGGGCGGCGAGGCGATGCACGCATCGATGCGCGGCAAGCATTTCGGCGAACGCCGGCTCGAGTACATGCTCGAGGAAATCGACGCCACGCCGGAGCAGGCGACCAGGCTGAAGGAAATCTTCAGCACAGCGCGCGACGAGGTCGGGCCGATAGTTTCCGAGTTCCGTGAGACGCGCGGACAGATCGCCGAATTGCTGGGAGCGCCGACGATCGACAGGGCCGCCGCCGAGAAGCTGCGCGCCGAACGGGTCGCAGCCGTGGATACGGCCTCGCGCAAGATGACGGCGGCCATTCTCGACGCTGCCGAGGTGCTGACACCTGAGCAGCGCGCCCAGCTTGCCAAGCACTTCAACGAGCGTGGCGGCCACAGCGGTCACGGTCGGTGGTGACCCCGTCCAAAGCGGAGTAGCGAAAGCATGGCGGAACAGGTCCTGATCGTCGACGACGACACGCGCCTGTCCGCCATGATCGCCGACTATCTGGCGGGCAACGGCTTCACCGTCCACAGCGCGGCCACTGGCTGCGCGGGCATAGCCGAACTGGCGCGGCGTTCCCCCGACATTGTCATTCTCGACATTATGCTGCCCGACATTGACGGCTTCGAGACCTGCCGGCGCATGCGTGCCTCATCCGATGTGCCAATCGTGATGCTGACCGCCAAGGGCGAGGAAACTGATCGTATCGTTGGGCTCGAACTCGGCGCCGACGACTATCTGCCCAAGCCCTTCAATCCACGCGAACTTCTTGCTCGCATCAGGGCCATACTGCGCCGCCGCCAGGGCGGACACCGCGACAGTGACCGAGTACTCAGATTTGGCCGACTAGAAATCAATCCAGGCTCGCGTTCGGTGCGTCTCGACGGAACTGATCGCCTCATGACGAGCCACCAGTTCGATATTCTGGTTGCACTGGCCGAAAATGCCGGCCGCGTATTGTCGCGCGAGCAACTGATGGACCTGGTAAGGGGTGAGGAATTCGAAGCCTTCGACAGATCGATCGACGTGCACATCTCCCGCATTCGCGCCGCCGTCGAGGACGATCCGAAGCATCCGCGCCGCATTATCACAGTGCGCGGCGTTGGCTATGTCTTCGCGCGGCATCCGGACGGGAAGGACTAGGCAAGCATGCGCAACAGCCTGTTCCTGAAAATCTACCTGACACTTCTGGCGAGCCTGGCGGTTGTCGCCCTTGCCGGCGCCGTCATCGTGCATCTCGGACAGGACGATCATGATCGCGGCTGGAACGGCCGACGCGATCGCTTCATTGCCGAGATGCTGCCGGCTGGCGACGATCCCACGTCGCTTTCAAGGACATTGAACCGGTTGTCGGTCGTACTCGAAGCCGATATCGCGCTCTATGACCCGGCCCACCGACTGATCGCAAGCGCCGGCTCCGCTCCCCCGGACGAGTTGCCACGGCGGTCGCTGCATGCTGGGGCCCGGCGGACCTCAGTCGTTCATCTGCCCGACGGCCGCTTCGTCGCTTTGCGTACCGGAACTCGGGCAGGACCCGGAAGGCGGGGCCCGCTGTCATATCTTGCCCTAATTGCCTTTGTCATCGGAGTGGCCGC
>JBKJRE010000287.1:0-3155 GCA_046594775.1 Rhizobiaceae bacterium
GACGGTAGCCGAAGCCGATGTCGCCGAGATGCCCGTGCTCGTCCATGCGCAACCGCCACCGTTGACTTGCCCCTCGCCCGTTCATACCTATGATGACAACGCGAACGCAAGGTGACGCCAATGGGCGCTGACGCCAAGACTGCCATTCAGGTCGATGTGACGGACGCTGCCGCCAGCCGCGTCGCGAAGATCGTCGCCGGCGAAGCGGGCAAAATAGCGTTGCGCGTCTCGGTCGAGGGCGGCGGCTGCTCCGGTTTCTCGTACAAGTTCGACCTGGTGGAGGCCCGCAACGACGATGACGTGGCGATCGAAAAGAATGGCGCCACCGTGCTGATCGACGAACTCTCGCTGGTCTACATGGGCGGGTCGGTCATCGATTTTGTCGACGATCTGATGGGCCAGTCGTTCCAGATCAGGAACCCCAACGCCGTCGCGTCCTGCGGCTGCGGAACCAGCTTCTCGGTTTGACCCCGTCGCTGGCGAATTTCTCCCGGCGGCGTCGTCCAGGCCTACTTGTGGCAGCCTGACCAATGTCTAGAATGCGGCGCGGCGTACGCAATCGCCGCGCGACAAACCCGGACAGGCCATGAAAATCGTCACCTGGAACATCAACGGAGTTCGCGCCCGGCTCGGCAATCTGCTGCACTGGCTGCATGAAAGCGCGCCAGACATTGCCTGCCTGCAGGAGATCAAGACAGTCGACGAGCAGTTTCCGCGCGCCGAGATCGAGGCGCTTGGCTACCATGTCGAGACGCATGGGCAGAAAGGCTTCAACGGCGTGGCGATCCTTTCCAAGCTGCGTTTCGACGAGGTCAACCGTGGGTTGCCGGGGGACGATGCCGACGATCAGGCGCGCTTTATCGAAGGCGTGTTTTCGACGGAACAAGGCGTGCTGCGTGTCGTCTCTCTCTATCTGCCGAACGGCAATCCGATCGATGATGAACGCAAATTTCCCTACAAGCTGTCATGGATGGCGCGGCTGGAGCGCTGGGCCAAGGACCGGCTTGAACTCGAAGAGCCGCTGGTCCTTGCAGGGGATTTCAATGTCATTCCCGAACCGATCGACGCCAAGAATCCTGCCAACTGGATTGGCGACGCACTGTTCCAGCCGGAGACCCGGCAGGCGTTTCGCCGCCTGATCAATCTCGGATTTACCGAATCTGTCCGCGCCACGACCGATGCGCCCGGCACCTACACATTCTGGGACTACCAGGCCGGCGCCTGGCAGAAGGACAACGGCATCCGGATCGATTTTCTGCTGATGTCACCGGAAGCTGCGGACCGTTTTCAATCGGCCTCGATCGAAAAGCACGTGCGCGCCTGGGAAAAGCCATCCGACCATGTACCGGTAGCGATAGAGCTGTCGGTCGCGGCAGCCTGAAGCCTCAGCCGACTAACCCGTCTTGTCTTCGGCCTCCGGCTGCACCAGATCGACGGGGCTGATGCCAAGAAGTTCCATCGTGCGGCGCAGCAGGCGGACTTCGTTTGCGGACAGGTCTCGGTCGGCCTTGGCGATTTCAGCCATGTGCTTGGCCAACTGCCTGCGGCGACCGATGTCCAGCCCGCGAAACATCTCAATGGCCTGGGCGCCGTTTGTCTCGTAGCCGAAATCGTTGAGGTATTCGATGACGCCGTCCATGCTGTCGCGGCCAATGCCGAAGGCTTCATTGCAGATGCGGCGGAAGGTCTGCATCTCTGCGTCCTTGACCACGCCGTCGGCAAGGATCATGCGAAACAGCACCAGCAGTTCGGCCGACAGCACCGGGTCGCCTGCGACCTTTCGGACGCCGGGGTCGCCCTCGAAAAGATCCCTGAATTGGGCAAGCAGTCCGATAGCCATCCGCGTTTCCTCGATGCCAGCGAAATAACTAGCGCGGAATCCACCTTGCGCAAACGAAAACCGTATGTTGGATGAATTTTGCCTTATCGCCGGCCATTCATGCACCCTGGATCCATGCCAGACCCCGATATCCAGATCATTTTGCTGCTCGCCCTTGCCGCCTTTTCTGCAGGCTTTGTTGATTCGATTGCCGGCGGCGGCGGGCTGATCACGATACCGGCGCTGCTTCTGGCAGGCTTTCCGCCGGTCGCAGCCCTCGGCACCAACAAGCTGCAAGGGCTTTTCGGGACGGGTTCGGCGACAATCCACTACGCTTCCAGGGGCCATGTCGACCTGAGGGGGCAATTGCCGGCAGCGGCGCTGGCCTTTGCCGGCGGGCTTGCCGGCGCGCTGCTGGCGACGGTTGTTCCGGGCGGTGCGTTGCGGATGGCCCTGCCCTTCATCCTGGTCGCGATCGCCGTGTACTTCGCGGTGAAACCGAACATGGACGATGTCGATCGCGCCGAACGCCTGACGCCGGTGCTATTCGGGATGACTGTCGTGCCGCTGATCGGGCTCTATGATGGCCTGTTCGGCCCCGGCACCGGCTCGTTCTTCATGCTGGCCTTCGTGGCCCTCGCCGGCTACGGCGTGCTCAAGGCGACGGCGCATACAAAACTGCTGAACTTCGCTTCCAATCTCGGCGGCTTTGTCCTGTTCGCCTTTGCCGGCGCGATATTCTGGAAGATCGGCCTGCTGATGGGCGCCGCGCAGTTTCTCGGCGCCCGCCTCGGCGCCAGCCTGGCCATCGTTGGGGGTGCAAGACTGATCCGGCCATTGCTTGTGGTTGTCTGCGCAGCCCTGGCCGCGCGGTTGCTAGCCGACCCGGCGCATCCGGTGAGAATGGTGTTAGGCATCTGACACGGCGCCCTCTAGGCTTGCCGGGTCGAAACGAATCGACATGGAGGACGCCATGAACCCGAGTGCACCCACCCAACTGGTCTTTATCATTTCAATCGTCATCGCGCTGATCGGCGTGCTGGAAGCACTGAACGTCGTCACCTTCATTCCGATTGCTTCAGTCTGGATCGTCACCGTCGCTTTCGTGCTGCTGGCGGCCGCTTGCCTCATTCGCGGTCTGTAGGCCGAAGAATGCGTCCGGCTGAGGCCGGACGCCTTTGCCTGAAGCAGCATGCGTGTGGTAGCCTGCGGTACGACCAACAAGCGGATCGCCCGTGGCTGAACCGGATCGCGCAGACGCCAAGCTTTCGCCACCGCGCGACGTCGAACTGGTCCAGCGCATTCCCACTCCCATGCTGCACGGCATTTTGTCCGG
>JBKJRE010000377.1:0-2868 GCA_046594775.1 Rhizobiaceae bacterium
GCATGCCGAGGTCCTCGAGCGGATTGTTGCGCGTGTTGCGCATCAGCTCTTCGACCGTATCTGGTCCGTCAGACAACGGTCGGCCGCCCATCGCCGCCTCGTTGACCTCCAGAAATACCCAGTAGTCGCCGCTCGGACGCACTCCCGAATAGGCGGCGAAGGAAAGCACTGCCGCATTGCCCGCCGTGCATTTGTCGGGCAACACCGGCGCCAGCGCTTTGATGATCAGGTCACAAAGCCGCTGAATCTGGCTAAAGCGGGCTTCGGCGGCGACCGGCGAGATCGGATTGAAGATCGAGCCCAACGGTGACGTGACCTTCACCGGGCGGAACGAACCTTCGTTCTGCGGGATGTATTCCTCATGTGTGAAGGTATCGAGAAGCAGAGCCCGGAAGGCAAAGTAGCAGGCTACTTTTGTCGACCCATCGAAGGGGACGTTGAATGCCGTTGGCACCTGTGCCGAAGAACCTGTCGTGTCAACTTCCACACCATCGCCACGAACGCGCACGGTCACCTTGAGCGGCAGAGTTACGCCGCGGTTGCGGCCATCATCGTCGAGGAACCCTTCTGCAACATAGTCTCCATCGGGGATCTTCTCAATCTCACGCCGCAGCATGTTTTCGGTGTAATCCATCAGCTGGCGGGTTGACTGAAGCACGGTATCCTTGCCGTAGGTCGCCATCAGTTGCTGAAAGCGCTGCACGCCGAGTTCGGCCGAGGCGATCTGTGCCTCAAGATCCCCCATGACGAGGCCCGGCACACGTGTATTATCGTGGATGAATTTCCACAGAGACTCGTTGCGAACCCCCTCTTTGTAAAGCAGCAGCCCATTGAGCAGCATGCCTTCGGCAAACACATCCGGTATGTCGATGACCAGTCCGGGCGTCGCCGCGCCGATGTCCACATGGTGCGCCGTGTTGGCGGAGAATCCGACAAGCTCACCCTCATAAAAGACCGGCATGACGATGCCGATGTCGGGCGAATGGCTGGCGCCATAGTAGGGATGGTTGTGAACGACGCAGTCGCCCGGCTTCCACGCATCAAGCGGTACCGTCTTTTCGATTCCGCGCAGATAGCCAGGCAGCGAGCCGATATGCATGGGCGTGGAATCGGATTCGCAAAGTGTGTTGTAATCGCGGTCGAACAGGCCTGCGCCGAGGTCCTGGCTCTCGCGGATGATCGACGAATAGCTCATGCGGTAGAGCACGTTGCCCATCTGCTCGGCGATGGAATGCAAGGCGCCGCCGATGACCTGCAGCGTGATGGGATCGACTT
Organism: Rhizobiaceae bacterium; assembly: GCA_046594775.1. Lineage (GTDB taxonomy): Bacteria > Pseudomonadota > Alphaproteobacteria > Rhizobiales > Rhizobiaceae > CAMYMG01. The sequence continues at coordinate 1,276 of JBKJRE010000377.1, forward strand.
TGCTGACCATGCCGCTCACCCCTGCTTCCGCTCGATGCGCATATCGCCGTAGTCCAGAACGGTTGCGATATAGCCGGGCGGCACAACCGTCGTCGAATTGTGTTGGATCACCAGCGCTGGACCGGCCAGCGTGTCATCGGCTAGCAGGTTGCCCCGCTGATAGCGTGGCGTTTCCAGTGCCTCGCCATTGTCGAAGACGGTGCGGCGGCGGTATATCTCGGCATCGACCGGGTTGCGCCGGCCGCCCTTGGCGAGCTTTGGTAATCTCAGCGTTTCCACTTTTACCGTCGCAATTACCCGCAACGTCACCATCTCTGTCTGCTGGTCGCGGAAAGCATGTCCGTAGACCTGTTTGTGGGCATTGTAGAAATTGTCGATGATTTCCGCAGCGCTCGTCTTGGCGAGGCGGCCATCCGGAACATCGGCGCGCAGCTCGAAGCCCTGCCCGACATAGCGGCACTCTGCCACCTGGCGAAACTGACGCTGGGCAGCAGGAATTCCATCGGCCTCGAGCTGTCGGTTTGCCCGCCCGACAAGGTCTTCGAGAACAGCGTTGACGCGCCCAAACTCGTCGTCGCTGGCATTATCGAGCACCATCAGTGTGGATTGCGTGTATTCGTACTGCAAGTCCGTAACGAGCAAACCGGTTGCTGCGGTGATGCCTGGATGCACCGGCGAAATGACGTCCTTGGCATGAATCGCTTCCGCGAGCGAAACCGAGTGCAACGGTCCGGCGCCGCCAAAGCCCATCAAGGAGAAATTTCGCGGGTCGACGCCCTTGGCGACCGAGTTGGCGTTAATCGCCAGCGCCATGTTGTTGTTGATGATCTTGAGGATGCCAAGCGCCGCATCTTCGAGAGACAGCTTGAGTGGCTCGGCAATGTGTTTGCGGATCGCCTTTTCCGACAACGAAGCGTCGATCGTCAGGTCACCACCGAGAAAATGCTCGGGATCCATGCGGCCGAGCACCACCTGGGCGTCAGTCACAGTTGGCTCGTCGCCACCCTTGGCGTAGCAGGCCGGACCGGGCACTGCGCCCGCCGAACGCGGCCCGACCCGGAACGCTCCCCCTGGATCGATATAGGCTATCGAGCCCCCGCCCGCACCGATGGCGTCGATGTCGATCATCGGAACCAGCACGGGCAGGCCGGCAACTTCTGTGTCGCGCGGGTTCTTGATGCGCAATTCGCCGTTTTCGATAACCGATATGTCGGCCGACGTGCCGCCGATATCGATAGTAATGATGTTTTTCTTGTCACTATGGTCGCCGGTCCAGCGACCGCCTATTACGCCACCGGCAGGGCCGGAGAGAAGTAGCCCTATCGGCAGTTCGCTGGAGTTCTCGATGGTCGAAATACCGCCGTTGGACTGCATGATCCGAACCATCGCGTGGATGCCGTTGGTCCGAAGCCTGCCCTCCAGGCTGCGCAGATAGGCCGACGTCTTCGGCCCTATATATGCGTTCATCGCGGCACTCGAAAAGCGCTCGTATTCGCGAATCGTGTTTACCACATCCGATGACGCAGACACGAACGCGTCGGGCAGGATCGACTTGACGATCGCTTTGGCGCGTTGCTCGTGCTCATTGTTGAG
>JBKJRE010000383.1:0-6015 GCA_046594775.1 Rhizobiaceae bacterium
GGCATTCCAATCATCCTGGCCAGCGGCTACGGCGAGTGGGCGTTGCCGGAAGGGATGAGAGATCACCCCCGCTTGACCAAGCCATTTACATCCGAGGAACTTAAGATCGCGATTGAAGCTCTCCGCAAACAGTGGGCCAGGCGTAAGATCCTCGACTGATACCGGCCGCAACAGCTGTCGCGCGGAGATGGTTGCGTTTCCCCGGCGAGATCAGGGCTCTTGGCCCCAGGTCCGATGGCGCGACAGAGCGTGGCTGTGTTCAGACACGGTGGCCGCCGTTCTTCACCCAGAACCACATTCAGTTTTATGATTGCGAGTCGAATCACAGCGGGCTTCGTGACGCCGCAGGAGTGATCCCTCGGGAAAATGGGCTAGATTCTCATTCCAAGTGCGACACCGGCTATGTCCGGGATCGCCATGGGAAACAAATTTGATCACTTCACGCTTGATGAGCGATGTCGTTTGCGCGGCTTGATGGAAATGGGCGTCGGACCGGTTGAGATCGCGCGTCGCCTTGGCCGGCATCGCGGGACGATCTACCGGGAGATTGCCCGCAACCGCTGTGCCTCGGACTATCGACCCGACTGCGCCGAACGAATGGCCTGGGCTCGCAAGCTGCGTGGCTCGAGGATCCAGCGCTCCACCCGCCTTCGTGATCATGTCGGGGACCGCCTTGCCATGGGATGGTCGCCGGAAGAGATCGCCGGGCGGATGGAGTTGGATGCAATGAACGACACCGTCAGCACCGAGTCCATTTACCGATACGTCTACAGCCCTGCCGGGCGGCGAGCCGGGTTGCCTTGCTATCTCGCACAGCGCAAGGCAAAGCGGGGTCGCAGGCGGCGAAATGGGCGGCGAGAACCATCCATCCCCAACCGCGTTTCCATTGATCAGCGGCCCGCCGAGGCTGACGGGCGCATCGCCTTCGGGCATTGGGAGGGAGATCTCATGCACTTCCGCCGCCAGAAGGACATCCTCCTGACCCTGCAGGAGCGATGCTCCCGGCTTACTCTGGCCGGACGCCTCTCTAGCAAGAATGCGACCGAAACAGCAGATGCCATCATCGATCAGCTCGGCGCCTTGCCATCAACCGCGTTGCAGACCATTACCCACGACAATGGCGGCGAGTTCGCCCGTCATCAGCGGGTTAAGGAAGCCATTGGGCTTCGCGCTTATTTCTGCGACCCGCACAGCCCATGGCAGCGTGGCGGTATCGAGAACGCCAACGGCCGCCTGCGGCGCGACTTGCCGCGCAAGGACAACCTCAGCCACTACACCGACAAGGACATCGACGCCATCGTCTGGAACCTCAACGCAACGCCGAGAAAATGCCTCGGCTTCAAAACACCAATCGAGGCCTTCGCCTCTCAACTCGGTGTCGCACTTGAAAAGTGAATCCAGCGCCTCTTTCCACGCGCTCGCATTCAATGTTTCTCCTAGTGGTTTGATCGGAACAGACGAGTCCGTTTTAGGATTCCGCGTTTCGCGGCATTGTGCAACGATGCGGAATGCGCACAAATATCAGCATCGTCGTGACGGCATCCGACAGAGCCCGGCTTGAAGCGGTTGTCGCAGCGCGGGGATCGCCGCAGAAGCACGTATGGCGGGCGCGGATCATCCTGCTCACCGACGACGGCCTGGGCACCGTGGCGGTCATGGCCGCGACGGGCAAGTCGAAGACCTGCGTCTGGCGCTGGCAGGAGCGGTTCATGACGGAGGGTGTCGATGGCCTGCTTCGCGACAAGACCCGGCCTCCCGGAATCGCGCCGCTCGAGACTGCACTGGTCGACAAGGTGGTGGCGCTGACGCTGGAGCCGCCCGATCATGAAGCGACGCACTGGACCGTGCGCGCGATGGCCAAGGCGGTCGGGATCGCTGCGTCCTCGGTGGTGAAGATCTGGCACGATCACGGCCTGGCACCGCACCGCTGGCGCAGCTTCAAACTGTCCAACGACAAAGCGTTCGCCGAGAAGCTTCACGATGTGGTCGGCCTCTACGTCTCGCCGCCCGCCCATGCCATCGTGCTGTCGGTTGACGAGAAGAGCCAGATCCAGGCGCTCGACCGCACCCAGCCGGGACTGCCGCTCAAGCGCGGCCGGGGTGCGACCATGACGCACGACTACAAGCGCAACGGCACGACGACGCTGTTCGCGGCGCTCAATATCCTCGATGGCTCGGTGATCGGCCGCAACATGCAGCGCCATCGGCATCAGGAGTTCATCCGCTTCCTGAACGCCGTCGAGGCAGAGCTGCCGCAGGACAAGGCCATCCACGTCATCCTCGACAACTATGCCACCCACAAACAGCCAAAAGTCCGGGCGTGGCTGACACGCCATCCGCGCTGGACCTTCCACTTCGTGCCGACGTCATGCTCATGGCTCAACGCAGTCGAGGGGTTCTTCGCCAAACTGACCCGCCGACGCCTCAAGAATGGCGTCTTCCACTCGGTCGTCGATCTCCAGACCGCCATCAATCGCTTCATCATGGAGCACAACCAAGAGCCTAGCCCTTTCGTCTGGCGTGCCGATCCAGACGAAATCATCGCCGCCGTCAGGCGTGGGCACCAAACGTTGGAATCAATCCACTAGTGGCCGCTGCAGCACAGTCTTGGAGGCGCAGGATCGGATCAGGGCGGCGTGTCGAGAGCCTTGGAGCTGGCACCCGGCACTGCCAAGCCTGTAGAATGATTGCGGGACGGGCTGCTCTTTCCGCTGGACTTGCACGTCACCGCAAGCATTGCTGCTCGCACGACGGTCCGAGGTCTTCAGCTCTGCGACCCTCTCTCCACAGCCAGCCCGCGACGCGGGCTCGGGTCAGTGCAGCGGCCGGGATGATCCGGCGCTGAACGACGGAGAGAACGGTGACTCATCTAGAGAACGAAGCATCCAAGCCGGCCGAGTTGGGTTCTGCGGTCGCAATCCCGGCGACGACTACGCGCGGGAAGGCCGCGATGCGCAAGGCAGTAGAGCGGACGAACGGGAAGGGCTTCACGCCTGATGCTGGGGCAGCAGCAGCGGTGACGGCTGCGCTGCCTGACGAGCCGAAGAGCGTCGGCACGAAGACGTCCGACACCAAGGCAGAGACGGTTCTGAAGCGGCTGCGGTCGGCCAAGGGGGCGACCATCGCAGCTCTCTGCGAGGCAACCGGTTGGCAGGCGCACTCGGTGCGTGGCTTTCTGTCCGGGACAGTGAAGAAGAAGCTCGGGCTGAACCTCGTCAGCGAAATTGCCAAGGATGGTGCTCGCCGCTACCGCGTCGCCGCACCAGGGACAGGTGCATGAGCGAGACCATGGGGACCCATGCAAAGGTGCAGAGAGAGGTCGCCGCTCTCGGCGATCTTCCTCGACAGGATCTGATCGGGCGGTGGGCGGCCATATACCGCTGCCCGCCTCCTCCAGGCGTTCGTCGCGAGCTGCTGCTATACGCTGCCGCCTGGCATCTGCAGACGAAGCGGCTCGGCGGCTTCTCGCCGGAGACGAAGCGACGGCTCAAGACGGCGGTCGAACAGGTTCGTTCGAGAATGATCGCGGCGCCTGACGCCGGGGAGGGCGGCACTGTCATCGGCACGCTGGGCAATGCGGATGGGGATCAAGCGCGAGCGGCGGCCTCTTCCAGCCCGCCGGCAAAGCGCCCTTTGACCGTTCGTGTTCGGCGCCCGTCCGTTCAATCTGGTGCCCGACTGCTGCGCGACTGGAACGGCCGCACCCACGTCGTCGATGTCACGGAGGGCGGCTTCCTGTTCGATGGGAAGAGCTACCGCTCCCTGTCGGCCATCGCCCGTCAGATCACTGGCGCGCAGTGGTCCGGCCCGAGGTTCTTCGGACTATGAGCGCCACCATCAAGCTCCGCTGCTCGGTCTACACCCGCAAGTCCACCGAGGAGGGGCTGGAACAGGAGTTTAACTCGCTGGATGCCCAGCGCGAAGCCTGCTCCGCCTTCGTCGCCTCGCAGGTCGGGCTCGGCTGGAAGCTGGTGCCCGACCATTATGATGATGGCGGCATATCCGGCGGCACGATGGAGCGTCCTGCGCTGCAGCGCCTGCTGCAGGACATCCGCGACCGGAAGATCGATGTTGTGGTGGTCTACAAGATCGACCGGCTCACGCGCTCGCTGATGGACTTCTCCAGGATCGTCGAGATATTCGACGATCATGGCGTCTCGTTCGTCTCAGTCACCCAGCAGTTCAACACCACCACGTCAATGGGCAGGCTGACACTGAACGTGCTGCTCTCCTTCGCGCAGTTCGAGCGGGAGGTCACCGCCGAGCGCATCCGTGACAAGATCGCCGCGTCGAAGAGGAAGGGAATGTGGATGGGCGGCACGGTGCCGCTGGGCTACGAGGTGCGCAACAGGAAGCTCATCGTCCGGGAGGACACGGCAGCGGAGGTGCAACGCGTCTTCGGCCGATATCTGGAACTGCGTTCGGTACCGGCTCTGGCAGAGGAGATGAACACGACAAACGCCGAACCAGCCGAGACAATCAACGAGGGCGAGGGAGGCAATACCAGTCCTCTACAACCCGACAACCGTCGTCGCATTGGCAACGGCAAGCTCTACTACATCCTCTCCAACCCGATCTACGTCGGGAAAGTCCGGCATCACGGCCAGCTCTACGCCGGCGAGCATCAGCCGATCATCGATCAGCACAGCTTCGACCGTGCACAGGTGCTGCTTGCCGAGCAGGCGCCGCGGCGCAAGGGTCTGGCGGTCCAAAAGGACACCCATCTCCTCAACGGCATCCTGTTCGATGACGCAGGCGACCGGATGAGTCCGATCCATGCGAGGAAAGAGGGCAAGCGCTACCGCTACTACATCTCCAGCCGGCTGAAAGGCGCGAAGCGCAACGGCAATGACGGCTGGCGGATATCTGCTCGGGAGATCGAGACCCTCGTTCTCCATCAGCTTCAGACCATGCTCGCGGATCGAGTGGCGCTCGCCACCTGGATCGGCGAGCATGCATCACACCAGCATGTTCAGGCAGGACTGGCGAAGGCTGAAGCGGCGATCGGCAGCGTCGCAGACGAAGCCAATCTTCATGATCGACGCGCTGTGATCCGGACCGCCTTGCGTGGGATCACGCTGTCGCCCGATGCCTTGCGCTTTGAGACACGGCCGGCTGCCATCGTCAGCTGGCTCACCAGGACCTCCAACGATGAACCCGCATCCCTCAAAACATATCCGCAGGCTGGGCGGCAAGGGAGGAAGGCGAAGTCTCGGCGTCCGAAGGTCACCGACGGACCTGCATCCGCAACCACTTCGGAGGCAATCCACACCGTCGTCGTCCCGATCTCGATCAGGCGACGTGGAGTCGAATCCCGGCTGGTGATCGACAACGCAACAGCACCAGCACGCAAACCCGATCAGCCGCTGATCGATGCGATCGGCCGGGCTCATGCCTATCTCGATGCTTTTACCGACGGAACCGGACGTGACCGAAAGCAGGTCGCAGCGCAGTTCGGCGTCCACCCCGAAGACGTCAGCCGCATTCTGCCAATCGCATTCCTTTCCCCCGATCTGGTCGATGCCATCCTGCACGGCCGCCAGCCTGCCGACCTGTCCGTCCGCGATCTCGCCCGCGGCATCGACCTTCCGCTCAGCTGGACCGAGCAGGTAGACAAGTTCGCCAGCTGATTCTCGGCATCGTTCCCCCGCTCGACATCGAACTACGCCGCGGGCGGTCGCATTCCGAAGCAACCAACAACTCTGATCAAGCCTATGATCGCGAAGGGAATTTAGTGGAAACGGAAATGGGCCAACTGAGACGACGCCGCCATTTGGTGCCGATCCGGCAGCAAGACCGCGTCTCCGAGCCACTAACTCGCGACCGGACCCCGCTAAGTTACGGAAATCACGGAAGGATTCCGAGACTCGGTCAAGGCACCGGAAACCGGCGGACTGGATGGTGGGCGATGCAGGGATTGAACCTGCGACCCCACCCGTGTGAAGGGTGTGCTCTCCCGCTGAGCTAATCGCCCGCTCCAGGCCCGAAGGCCAAGCGAGCCGCGATATAGGATGC